>CALAZZ010000114.1 GCA_937926515.1 uncultured Bacteroidales bacterium
TATCCATGGCACGTCGACTGATGAAGTGTTCCAGCCGTCCTTTTATTTGAGGAGGGCAATTTTGCTGGTTGGGACAATACCACGCTGCCTCTCCCTCATTTCGTTGCAAAGAAGTTCCGCATTCAGGGCAGGTACTTAGGAATATGATTTCTTTCGCTGTTTGAGGCCTAAGCTCAGGTACAACGGCAGTTATTTTTGGAATGATCTCACCGCCTTTTTCCACTACGACAGTATCCCCTTCATACAAATCAAGTTGTTTGATGATGTCCGCATTGTGCAGGCTTGCTCTTTTTACGGTGGTGCCGGCTAAAAGTACAGGTTCTAGCCTGGCGACAGGCGTAACTGCACCGGTACGGCCCACCTGAAAATCGACTCCTAGCAACCTGGTATTGGCTTCTTCAGCTTTGTATTTGTATGCAATAGCCCAACGGGGCGATTTCGCGGTGAATCCTAATTCCTGCTGCAAACGAAACTGATTGACCTTGATTACGATCCCATCAATTTCATAAGGCAGGTTCTTCCTGCCCTGGTCCCAATCCTGGATAAATTCAAAGATCTCCTTGATGTTTTTGCAGATGGCAATATTGGGTGAGATTCGAAACCCCCAGTTACGGGCCTTCTGAAGGCTTTCATAATGCGTACTGTAAGGAAGCTGGTCACTTATGAGATAATATAGCCAACAATCGAGGCTGCGTCTGGCCACTTCGGATGAATCCTGCAACTTAAGGGTGCCGGCAGCAGCATTTCTGGGATTGGCGAAGGTATTAAGTCCTGTGGCTTCACGGTCTGCATTCAGTTTTTCAAAACTTTGGTATGGATAGTAAATCTCTCCACGAATTTCAAACCTGGCAGGAAAATCACCTCGGATGAGTAATGGAATGCTCCTGATGGTTTTTACATTTGCAGTCACATCATCTCCTTTTGTGCCATCGCCTCTTGTTACGGCTCTGGTTAACAATCCATTTTCATAAAGCAGGCTTATGGCAACCCCATCATATTTTAACTCACACACATACTCTACCTCATGGCCCAGAAGCTTTTTGATGCGATTATCAAACTCAACGATCTCTTGTTCACTATAGGAATTGGCCAAAGAAAGCATGGGGTATGAATGCAATACAGTCTTAAATTCCTTGGTTACAGCGCCACCTACACGTTGTGAGGGAGAGTCAGGCTGTAAGAACTCGGGAAACTGTGTTTCAAGGCGGATAAGTTCTTCCAGCAGCATATCAAATTCAAAATCAGATATCTCAGGCTGCGCATCCAGGTAGTATAATCGGTTGTGCCTATCGATTTCAGAGGTCAGTTCTGCAATTCTTTTCTTAGCTTGATCTGCATTCATTCTGTTTCTGCTTTTTCCGGAAACACTTCCCGATTGCGATAGATATAGATGCTTTCATTGGCATTAACAGGATTCAACCAGTGTATGAACCGGTCCATAAGGCTTGGTTTGACGTATGTTTCAAAAACGAGATCCGGAAAATATTGCTTGATTGAATCTACGCGCGCTTCCAGGTTATCCGGTTGGTAGAACAATACAAAAGCGGGTTGTTTTTCTACATTGTTCCAGTCTCTCCAGTTAGCCATATCAGCATACGAATCTTGCTTGGTGAAGAAATAGGCATGGGGCCATTGCTGCATATAATAAACGGGTGGAAAGCGAATAACGCCATTGTTTGCATCTTCAATCATGAAATGCGTCATACCTTGATACTGGCGGAGGTAGGTCATAGACTCCACGCGGGCTCGTTTGGAATACATCACTGTAACCATGAGCAGCAGGCTGATATTGATGGCCCAGAAAAATACCCATAGGGAAGTATGTAATTTGGAGTTCTTCATCCAAAATTTGGATTGTGCAACAAAACGGTCCCAACCAGTAAGACCTATTACAATGATCATGGGTAACACAGGAAGCACAAACCTCTCTTGTTTGTTTGGGAATAAGGAATGAAAAAGTATAAACAGTGCAACCGGAAGAAATAGCAGTAGATTTCGTTTCCATTCCCGCAAAAAGCCAAAGAATAACATCACACTGAGTGGTGGAATCAATACCCCAAAAATAACCACAAAATAATGATGCCATGGCTGTGTATGATAATCATATGCATGACTTAGGTTGTATCTGATGTATTCTGTAAGCTCGGCAAAAGGTACTCGCCAGATGATGAAATCCACACCTCCTTGAAAAATGGTAACTGACATCAGAAAGCCGGCAGCCATTGCGAGCATGCCTTTCCAGTTGCTCAGGATCAGCAGGGCCAGTCCAAGTCCTGCCGTATAGAACATGGTTTGATAACGTACAGAAAAACCTAGCCCAAGAAAGAAACCTGCAACAATATAGGATGTGAGATGAAACCCGGGTTCATCATTCTTTCGAATGAGTTCTTGACGAAGCATGATGAGGGTGCCATACATAAGAAATGGAATGCAAACCACCTCAACGAGGTTTCGAACACTCACGAATGGCATGAACCAATAAATAGCGAGCAGTAAGGCAACGTTGTATGCCGTCTTTTTTTCGGCTATCAGTGTGGCCATGCGGTAGCCAAATGAAATGACCAGCATAGAAAGCAGGGCATGTAAAAAGCGCACTGCATACATCTTGAGTTGGGGATCATATATACCAAAAAGCTGCAAAAACTTAAAAAAGAAATAATGAAAACCAACATAAAAGAAGCTATGCCCGGTAGGTCCTTCATTGCCGGGCGTGCCTGGAAGCCATTTGGGGTAGTCCAGCCCATCAACCCAGGACTGTGCCGGCTCAATAACCAGAAAGTGGTCGTCATGCATCCCAAATCCCTTTGAGAAAAGAACTGATAACATCCTGAAAAAAAATGCGATCCCTATGATAAATAGAAAAGGGTGTTTGTGTTGAAATCGCTTTATGCGTTGTATCATCGGATTTGGTCTTATTATTTCAGGAGGTCATCGTTTAAGTAAAAACACAAAAATACTGATAATTGACAAAAATAAAACAGCAATTTATCAACTCATGAATTAAATAGTAAATCTGTTATCAGGTCTATATTGTTTTGCTTTCCTTCGTTCCGGTTTTGACGTGATATTGCAGTAAAATAATGATGTTCAGTTAAAAATGAATATTGGCTTTCATACCAAGACCGAAGTGATTCATCGTAACTAAGGGCAAAGATCCACTCCAGACGTAATCTGTGGGAAACCGCAAAATAGTCAGGGCGTCCCAGGTAATCCAAATCGGCATCACAAAGAATCTCAGCTAGCTGACATTTTGGAGTTTGAGGCATTTTTGTGGCCATGATAAGCTCAGCGATCTTTTCAATTTGCTCATGGTTATAATCAAATTCGGGCAGGTGTTTCCGTGCAAACTCAACTGAAGCCTCTTCGTGATTGCGATAAGTGGTGGTAAGGCCCACATCGTGTAGCAAAGCAGCCGTACGTATCAACTGAATATCGTTTGTGCTCATATTATTAAGCCGTGCAATGGATTCTGCTGCCTGCACAACATCGACGGTGTGAGGTGGATTATGATAATAATAGTGTCTTGGAAGTTTATCTTCAAGTGTTTGAATAACAAATGTATATGCGCTTATATAATTCATTGTATGGAATTATTCAATTGGGGTTTTTAGATGGCTTTCACAACGGTTTTTGTAAAGTTTCACGACTGAGTCCTGCGGGTTTTCCAGTAGCAATCGAACAAGTATTTCCCTGGCATGTTGATATTTATTGTTGCGGAACAATTCAATTGCCAGCTTATATTGTCTGAGATAATCATCGGAAGGGCAATTAATTTCGGGCACAAACAGTTCATAAATAATGACTTGCTCCTGCCTGCCTTTCACAGTCACAGTATCTAGAAACCGATGGATGTATTTGTTTTTCGGCAAAAGGTTAAGCGTACGTTCCGTAATGATGAGGGCGGCATCGTATTCACGCGTTAAACCTTCCAGCCTCGAAGCCAGGTTCACAGCGTCGGAGATAACTGTCGTGTCCATGCGGCCTTCACCACCCACCACACCAAGCATCAGGTTACCGGCATGGATGCCTGCACCGGTATCAATAGGCATCCTGCCGGTTTGTTTCATCAACTGATTGAAATCCTTCACCTTCTGTCGCATGGCAATGGCTGCATCAACGGCATCGGCAGCATCTCTTTCAAAGAGTGCCATGATGGAGTCACCAACGAACTTATCCACAAACCCATGATGTTGCCTGATCACTGGCTCCATATAACCAAGGTAAGTATTTAGAAAGTTGAAATTATCACGCGGGCTCATTTTTTCGGAAAGGGATGTGAATGAGCGTATATCAACAAAAAGTACCGTCATAAATTTTTGAACCTGATCGCCAAGGTTGACCTCAGTGATGCTTTCCTTACCCATCAGGTGAAGAAATTCATCTGGTACAAAACGTTGATTGGCCAGTGTAATCTCTTTAAGTTCATCGATGTTTTTGCTGATTCTAACAGCCATTTCATTAAATCCTGTTGCCAATTGTCCAAACTCATCAGTTGTACGTACAATGGCCAGTCTGCCCAATTTTCCCTCTCCGCTTTCTTTCATCTTGCCTAGTACTTCAGAAAGTGGAATGGCAATGCTCTTGGTGGTCCAGTTCACAAAATAGAATAAATAGAAAATACTGATTATGATCCCGGTAAAAATACCAACAAACATTAATAAACTATCGATGGCATTCACATAGAAGAGCTGGCTGCTGCTACTTGTGAGGTTTGAGCCTTCGATAAATCCAAGGTATTTGCCAAAGATCACTTCAATCTGTTCTTGAGTTAGCGGATCTTCGAATGCTTGCTTAATGGCTGTTGTACTCAAAAAAAGGTAAAAAACCACGATACTCAGCGGCAGAAGGGTGGTCATCCCGCTGCTGATCCATAAACGAAATTTGATTCGGCTTGTACGCTTTCCGGGGCTGGCTTTATATAAACTCACGCTGTCGAATACATGATCCAGGTACTTAAAGTTGACGCGGTGCTTCTGCCAGAAATATACAAAAAACACTGCCAGTACAGAGGCTATGAGCGAAATATAGAAAAATTGTGCATAGAACTGCTGGCTAATGTCGCTGGTTCCCTCCATATTGAAGAGATGGTAGGCCATATAAAAAAGTGAGATACAAAACCCCAAACCCAGGATCAAACTGTTTATTAGTGGTGTATATATCAGCCATCTGCGGCAGAATGAGTATAACTCAGGACTCACAGTCTTCCCCTTGCGTTTGCGTCGCAAGAGTCTCTTGAAGGGATAATGCCAAATAAATCCTATCAGAAAACTGATCAGAAGCAGACGTAATAAAAGGCTTATGCTTTCACCATAACGAATGTCTTCGCTATCAAAGGTCATATTCATCTGGGGGCCGTTGGTGTTGCCTTGGGACTGAAAATGTAAAGTGTCAACTTGTTGAACTGTAATTAGGCTGTCGGCAATATCGGTGGCTTGTTCGCCTGACAATGCATCATAATGCAATCCCCTCTCTTCCATCCAATACGGTCCATACTTGAAAAGCATGATCATTGAGATGGGAAAGACCAGCATCAGGTACAGCAATACAGCTGTAAGGTAGATTCTCAAACCATAATACCGTGGGATGTTATATTTCGACAAGTTTGTGCTTTTTTTATTGATTAAATAGGATCAACTACCACTGAACCTCTTTGCGGCTAAGCGGCATGGTCATACATCGGGCACCACCACCTCCTCTCGAAAGTTCATCACCCTCAATAGTCACAACAAATTTATCATAATCGTCCAGATTTATCCTTTCTTTGATTACATCACGGGCCTTAATAATTTCAAAACCATGCTTGTCCAACTGATCCATAGTGTGTGTATTACGACCATAGCCGATGACTTTTCCCGGGGCAACAGCAAAAAAATTAGCGCCACTTTGCCATTGCTCACGCTCCATATTGTAAAGGTCCTGTGTTCCACCACAGTTCACAGGCTCCAGATCAATCCCTAATCTTTTTAATGCATCCAACAGGTTCAATTCTTCCTTGATCTGAATTACCTGATCACCCTCCATAATGATATGAATGGTGAGATGCCTGCTGGAGTGTAATATTAATGGCTCAAAAATCATGCATTTATTCACATCAAGAAAAGTAAATACCATATCCAGATGTATGAATGATTCAGGCTGATATGGCAGCTCCTGCAATATCATGTGTTTGGTGCCAGGCTTTGTTTTTAAAAATTCAAGCATGGCATCAATACCCTGGCTGGATGTACGGGCACTTATACCGGAAAGGTAAATATTGTCGCTGGCAATGAGCACATCGCCACCTTCCAAACTAGCTAAACCGCTTTTGTCATAAAGCTTAACCGGATTAACCGTATCTGTAGAAAAAATTGGATGATAATCAAAAATGGTTTCCATAATGAGCGTTTCCCGTTCGCGTACCTTGCTTGCCATGCGACTGATAATCACTTGATTGTTTAAACTAAAAGAGGCGTCACGCGTAAAAAAGAAATTTGGAAGCGGATGCAATGAGAACCTTTCATTATCAAGAAATTTGGTGAGCGTGTCCTTACGCATTTCTACACCATGAATCAATTGACCCGCCAGATCTTCAGCACTGAAATCAACAAGAATTTTACATACATCATCCACCTCTTCAAGTTTACATATGCGTGATATCAGATTTGTTTTTACTTTTTCGTTGTGCAGCACATCAACAAGGAGTTGCTGCACCTCATATACTTTCGACATTTTGCCTAATACCTGCTTAAACTCATTATACTCAGGTAATGCCACACTTAGGTTCAAGATATCACTATAAAGCGCCCGGGAAGCATTCTCGGG
Organism: uncultured Bacteroidales bacterium; assembly: GCA_937926515.1. GTDB lineage: Bacteria > Bacteroidota > Bacteroidia > Bacteroidales > F082 > CALAZZ01. The sequence continues at coordinate 6,802 of CALAZZ010000114.1, forward strand.
AGTCATGTTTTCCACTTCAGGACCAGGTGTATGTATGATCACGTGCTCCAATTGGCCAATCTCCGAATTGATGTTGACTTTGATTTTTTTATTGTTCATGGTGTATTAAAAAATAGGTTGACTAACAATATGCAAAAGTCGCACTTATTTCTGACTTTAAGGAATGTCAAATGCAGAAATGCTGGCTGGCTAATGACATCCTAATGGTTTATGAACCGGCATGAAGCCGATCAAACTTTGGGATTTACAACTCCCTCTTACGGGTTGAGCAATGAAGCCTTAAACGTGGATTGATTTCCGGATTTATCACGAACCGTGATTTCAAATAAATTGGTGCCCTTACGAATTCGTTCGCAGAAGTCATAAAACAACAGCTTGTTTTTGGCATCATACTCCATCAAGATCCAATCGCCATTCAATATGGGACGATAGCTTTCGATTCCTGACAGCTCATCTTCGATCTCTATCCTCAACTGTTGCATACGGGAAATGTCTGAATTATGCTTGAAATTGAGAGGTCTTATTGATGGCGCTGTGGTATCTGCCATAAGTACAAACTCACCAAATGACCTGCTCCGGGCAATGATAAATCCATTTTCGTAAGTACCTCCGATGCTTATCGGTTCCTTGTCTTCTTCCAGCTTCGCAATAATCAATTTTGAAAGATCAGTTTGTCCTGCAGCAGGTTTTATGGATAAGTTAAAGTGGGTATGGACGGGTATGGTGGGATCGCCCAAGCTGATAATATCAGAAAGCCCTGGTTCACTTCGTCTTGTGCTGTATTGAAGTACAATATCGCGATAAAAGGCATCCTTGTGGAATTCTGCAATAAAGCCGTTTCCATATATTGTTTTTTCTACACCGGCTGTAATTTTTTCACCTTTTATATTTAATTTTTCCTGAGGTGAAGCTGTCTTTTCAACTCCCTCAATTAGAAATGGCAATCGGGATATGTTTCCATGATTATCCCGGACTATATAAGCTGCCCGGTATGTCTGGCCTGCCTCAACGGTAAATGTACCCTTATCATGCATGCCATCATACAAGCTGAGTCGATTCATCGGATCTATTTCGGTTCGGATGATTCTGTTTTTGTGGTTTATATAATGAGCATAGTCAATAAAACTATTCAGGTAACGGGTTTCATCAAAGGAAAAACGAAGGGCTCTGAAACCAAAAACCTTAATTGAATCGATGAAAAGTTCAATACTGTAAACGCCATTTCGGTTTGGGGTATCGTTGTGTGTGTCAAAAGTGGTGATTCCAAATGCAATTTCACCATATGCTCGGATCGTATCATTATCTTTTACGCGATGTTGCTCTCCCCATCCCTGTACTTCGAATGTTTTATAATGGCTGTGCCCGTCAACCTGCGCATCAGGCACCACAGGATAAACAGCCAAAGTCTTGATTGATGGCCTGATATAATCTTTCACCCGGAAGCCGAAATGAAGCGGATTCAAAGGGTGCTGGGTGGAAGCATCTCTGATTTCGAAATGAAGATGAGGTCCGGCTGATGAGCCTGTGTTTCCCGAAAAACCAATCAATTCACCTTTTATGATCGGAATTTTACCTGCTTCGGGAAAAAGATTTACTGCAAAGCTTTCACGATTATACTGCTGTTGGAGTACATAGTCGGCAATTTTCCCATGAAAGTGCTTAAGGTGCGCATAGACAGACACATGGCCGGTTTCAGGATGAGCTATATAAACCGCTTTTCCAAATCCGGTGGGGGAGACCACCACCCTGTTCACATAACCGTCTGCTATGGCATAAACATTTAAACCCTCAACCCCGCCGGTCCTGAAATCAACGCCTGAATGAAAATGACCGGAACGCAACTCGGCAAAAGTTCCGGATAGCAGGAGTGGAATATCTAAAGGGGCACGATAAAGGCCCGCCTTGCCTGTTTGAGCAAATAGGGGTTGAACTAATGAGGAAGTGACACATGACATGATGATTAGTGATGTAGTCAGTATGCTGTAGGCCATCGTCTTTACCTGAATGTTCATATTGTGAATATATCAAGGAGTTGTCCCATGGAATAGATGGTGAAATCTGCAGCTGGGAAAGCACCTTCTAACTTGTTTTCATTATAAAATATGGTGAGCATACCTGCCTTTTTTGCACCTACGATATCTTTTTCGTACAGGTTCCCAACCATGGCAGCAGACTCGGGCTGAGCGCCTGACAATCGCATTACTGCTTGGAAGAACCTGAAATCAGGCTTTTTATAACCCAACTCTTTTTGTGAATAAAAATGGTGGAAATACTTATCGGCACCCACACGGGCAAGTGCTTTTTTCATTTCTTGTGTATCGGAGTGGTCAGCACTGGTTGCAATCACACAAATATATTTTGTTGACAGGGCTTTGACTGAGGCTTCTGCTCCGTTTATCCATGCAACTTTACTCCAACCCGACATAGGACCTGATAAGCCATAATCACGCATTATGGTATCGCCCCAGTCAAAAACAATGGTCTTGATATCTGAAATGTTTTGCATGCTGCAAATGTACGGGTTTTCTATTGAGGCGTGAATTTGCGAGTTTGCCCGGATTAATATCGCAGGCCGTATTATAATGCCATTTTTACTATTTTTGCAGCTTACAACAAGTATCAAGGTGAATCATGAAACTATTTAAGTTGGGATTGATTATTCTGTTCTTCATGGCCATTGCAGCCTGCGAAAAGGAGGATGATCCGGCCGATCCGTATAATCCATTTATCGTACTTAAAGGCAGTAACCCGGCATGGACACAGCTTGGCGAACCTTATGAGGATGCCGGTGCGGAGGCTTATGATATAACCGCCAGCCGCGATACCATCAATATTACACATAGGATGCAGGTTAACAGCAATGTGAATACGGCTGAGATCGGCTCATATCAGGTCCGCTACAATGTGAGTGATGAAGCCGGAAATCAGGCTGATGAAGTTATCAGAACAGTTTATGTGAACATATTTTAATGCGCTTCCACTTTCCAATTATTCGCCGGGTGAGCATGCCCCTGCTGTTGCTCTTTCAGTTGCTTGTGGTCATTATCCTCATGAGCCTGAGCCGATGGCTTTTCTATATATTTAACCAGACTGAGTTCGGACACATTGATTTTTTTGAATTGATCCGGCTGATGTTCATGGGGCTGCGCTTCGATCTTTCAGCCGTGTTCATGGTGAACCTCCCCATTATCATCTTACTTTCGATACCGGTTACCATAAGATATGATCAGTGGTATCAGCGAATGACACGCATCCTATACGTGTTTGCCAACGGCCTGGCCTTAGCAGCAAATATGATTGATGTGATTTATTTCAGGTACATTTCAAAGCGAACAACCTATGAGGTCTTTCAGTTCTTTACCAACTCAGAGGATAATGTTGTAGCGCTCTTTGCACAGTTTTTTCTTGACTTCTGGTACATTTTATTGATCTGGTTTGTATTCCTTTATATACTCTATCGTGCTTCCGTAGTATTTGTGCCCGGCAGCCCCTGGCCTGTGCGTAAGTTTCCCTGGTTTATCGGGCAAACCATTTTATTTTTAATCTGGGCAGGGTTTTCAATTATTTTCATCAGGGGAGGGCTGCAGCTCAAACCTATCAGCCTTGTAACTGCTGGCATGCGAACATCAGCACAAAATATTCCACTCGTGCTAAATACTCCGTTCTGCATCATCAAAACTATTGATCAGGAAGCACTTACAGAGCAGATTTATTTTGATGAAAACAAACTGGAGCATATTTATACTCCTGCTTTCCATAAGCTTAAGTTAAATTACCCTGATCAGGGCATTAACCTGCAAGGATATAATGCTGTGATCATTATCCTGGAGAGTTTTGGCAGGGAGCATATTGGGTTTTATAACACTGATGAAGATGCGTCATTAACGCCATTTTTAGATTCTTTGCTTGCAGAGAGTTATCGCTTTAAAGCCTGGTCGAATGGCAAAAGGTCCATCGAATCATTACCCGCTGTAGTGGCCTCCATCCCAACATTAATGCCGGTGGATTACCCTAGCTCACCTTATATTACCAATCGCATCAACGGACTGGGTACCTTACTTGGTGAGGAGGGTTATCATACATCCTTTTTTCATGGAGGAAACAATGGCACCATGAGTTTCGATGCATTCGCCAATACAGCAGGTTTTGTCTATTACTATGGCCGAAATGAATATAATAATAATGATGATTTTGATGGCAAATGGGGAATATTTGATGAGCCTTTCCTTCAATATGTTGCCGATCAAATGGATCAATTTCCACGACCTTTTTTAAGCGGCATATTTACACTTTCCTCACATCATCCCTATACCATACCGGAGCAGTACCAGGATCATTTTTTGAATGCTTCCAGCAGGCTGGAAGAAAGCATCAGTTATACCGATATGGCATTGTCCGGATTCTTTAATAAGGCGAGCAATATGGATTGGTTTCAAAACACAGTCTTTATTATAACAGCAGATCATACCTCTGAGTCCAACGAGGATCCCCTTTATCGGACAAATCTGGGTAATTATGCCATTCCGCTTGCATTTTATGTTCCGAACGGTAGGCTCAAAGGGGAGGGTCAATTTACAGCTCAGCAAGCCGATATAATGCCCAGTTTACTTGCTCTTTTGGGTTACAATAAACCTTTCGTTGCTTTCGGTGCAAATTTATTCGATACCACGGCAAGGCACTTTGCCATCAATTACAACAACAATATTTATCAATTGGTGGAAGATGATTATATCCTTCACTTCAATGGAAATCAATCACTTGCGCTTTTTCACATGCCAGACGATCCTTTTATGGAATTCAACCTGATCAGACGGGAAGATTCAGTTCGGATTCATAAGGAAAAGTTTGTTAAAGCCATCATACAGCAGTATAATTCACGCCTGATAAATAATAAGCTAATCGTTAGCGAATGACCATGGACCCAATCATCAAGAAAACCATCTGGTTCATCGTAAATCCGGTAGCTGGTGTTGGAAACAAGCAAACTTTCCCTCAATTGGTAGCGCAAACAATTGATAAAAGTTTATACAATTACGAGATCATCTTTACGAAAAAACAGGGCCATGCCACCACATTAAGCCAGGATGCAGTTCGAAATCGCATTGATATTGTGGCCGCAGTGGGAGGTGATGGCACCATCAATGAAGTGGCGAGGAGTTTGATTCATTCTGACACGGTGTTGGGGCTTGTTCCGGGAGGCTCAGGAAATGGTTTGGCCCGGCACCTGAATATACCACTAAGTGTTGAAGGTGCCCTCAAACTGATTAATACGGATAAAACAACAAAGATTGATACTGGGATCATCAATGGCAGACCGTTCGTAAGCATAGCGGGAGTTGGTTTCGATGCCTTGGTTGCCAAGGAATATGCCAAGCTTTCACATCGGGGGTTTCTAAGTTATTTTCGTATTGTTGCCGGTAGATACCAGGGATACAAACCTAAACGATACAAGCTGATCCTTGACAACGATGTTGTCATTGAAAAAGATGCCTTGTTTATAACAATGGCCAATTCCAATCAATTTGGGTACAACACCAAAATAGCTCCAAATGCCAAACTCAATGATGGACTGATTGATGTATGTGTTGTTGAAAAGCCGAATATATTTGAAATGCCGCTTATCATTAATTTATTATTTTTGAAAATGATACATCATTCAAAATATGTACATATTCATAAAGCCACACAGGTTGAGGTGTATCGCGATAAAAACAGGTATGTTAATCTTGACGGCGAACCGGTCAAACTCAGCAAAAACCTCCATATTGTAGTTAATCCGCTTAGCCTGAACATCATAATACCCTAGTATAATGAGCAAAAAAAACAATACAAGGATCGTTTATTCAACCAATCCTGATTTTGATTTAAACCTCGACGAAGAGATCATAGAGACCTTACCGCCCCAGCAGCAACAATTGCGTATTATGCTTGATAAAAAACAGCGGGGTGGAAAAAAGGTAACCATTGTTGTAGGTTTTATTGGCAATGACAATGACTTGTCAACACTAGGCAAAGCCCTGAAAGCAGCTTGCGGCGTGGGCGGTACCGTTAAAAATGGCGAAATACTCATTCAGGGTGATTTCAGGGATCGAATATTAAAAATGCTTGTGGAACAGGGTTACAAGGCCAAAATCTCAGGAGGTTGATTGTTAAGATTCTGCGTCTTTTTTTAGCTGTTTTAAATCAAATATTCCATTAGGTGATCATGAACGTTTAGGTCCTTAGTAAATTTCTGATTTAACATTTCTTTAATACTATTAATGCTAACGTCAAATGAATACTCTGTTATCTTTGTATTTGGACCTCATGAACGACCCTTATCCATGAAAACACTCTACCTTTTACGCCATGCCAAATCATCATGGGAATTCCCGAATATAAGTGATCACGACAGGCCATTGACCGAGAAAGGAAAGAAAAGGACTAAAAAAGTCATTGATTTTCTACGGGACAAGGACATCACCTTCGATTTTATTATTTGTAGTACTGCCCGTCGTGCTGCTGAAACAGCCAGGTATGTTGCCAAAGGTTGTAATTATCCCATCAATGATATCAAATACGACCCAACACTGTATCACGCTGATAGCGAAGGGATCTTTAAACAGTTCATTGATCTCAGGGATGATTACACTTCGGTTTTGATGGTGGGGCACAATCCGGCATTCACCAATTTTGTCAACCATTTTTTGCAACCACCCATCGACTGGCTCCCAACTTCAGGTCTCGTGGGTTTGCAATTTACCACCAATAAGTGGGAAGAAATCCACGAAGCTGAATTTGTGGTAAATTTGGTTGCTTTTCCTAAACTGATCTAAGCGAAACACCTAAAAGATATGCGGAAAACTAAGCCGAAACTCATCAACAGGGAAGTCAGCTGGCTGCATTTCAATGCCAGAGTTCTGCAGGAGGCTATGGACCCTGGCAATCCACTATTGGAACGATTGCGCTTCCTAGGGATATTCTCTAATAATAGAGATGAGTTTTTTAGGGTTCGTGTGGCTACATTGCGCAGAATCAAGTACCTGCAAAAGCAGAAGCCTGATTCGGTTACCTATGATGCTTCGATGATACTTAAACAAATTGGAGAGATCACTGATGAACAGGAGAAGCAGTTTTTGATTACCTACCATGAAATTGTTGAGCAATTAAAAGAGCATAAAATAAATATTATCAGCGAAAAAGAGCTTAGCACTGCACAAGGAAAACAAGTTGTTGAATATTTCAGGCAATATGTACGTCCCAATCTTTTTCCCATTATGCTTAGCAGCATGAAAGATCCTTTCAGCTTGAAGGATAATGCATTTTACCTGGTTGTGGTTCTGCGAAACGAGAGCGGTGAATTGGACGAGAATTATGCCTTGGTTAAAGTACCGACAAATACCCTGTCTCGTTTTTTTATTTTGGAGAGTCAGGACGACGAAAAGTATATCATCATGTTGGATGACATCATCAGGTATAACCTGGGTGAAATATTTCTTCCCTTTGGCTATGATCGTTTCGAATCCTATGCGATGAAGTTCACACGTGATGCAGAACTTGATATTGATAACGATGTTTCCAAGTCTTTTCTTGAGATCATGGTTGAAAGCCTTAAACAGCGCAAAAAAGGTGCCACAGTGAGGTTTGTACATGACAAGAGCATGCCTGACAAGCTGTTGGATTTGCTTCTTAAGAAATTCAAAATCACCAAGAACGATGTCTTAAGGGGAGGGGGCAGGTACCATAATTTTCGCGATTTCATGGATTTTCCGGTTATGCCTTCTCCGGCACTTTATTACCCAAAGCAGGCGCCGGTCCGCCACAAGGCATTCCCCATGCACAAAAGCATATTTAGCGTGATCAGGGAACGTGATGTGATGTTGCACTTTCCCTATCAGAGCTTTGATCATATCATCGACCTGTTGCGCGAGGCATCAATTGATCCGAAAGTGCGCTCTGTCAAAATGACCCTCTACAGGGCAGCACGTAATTCAAATGTGATCAATGCCCTGGTTAATGCCGCACGTAATGGTAAGGCGGTCACTGTGTTTCTGGAACTGCAGGCCCGGTTTGATGAAAAAGCCAATATCCAATGGACAGAGAAACTTCAGGAAGAGGGCGTAAAAATTATCAAGTCCATTCCGGGTCTCAAAGTCCATAGTAAGTTGATACTGATCAGACGCAAGGAAGAAGGAAAGAATGTTTATTATTCCAATATAAGTACTGGCAATTTCAACGAATCCACTGCCAGAATATATGCCGATGACAGCCTGATGACAGCGAATGAAGAAATTGGCATTGAGGTGAGTTTGATGTTCCGTCTTTTCGAAACGCCGTATAGCCCACCTTCGTTTCGTAAACTCATTGTGTCGCCTTATCAAACAAGGGAGTTTTTTATTAAACTTATAAATAAAGAAATAAAAAACGCTAAAGCAGGTTCGGAAGCCTGGATCACCCTTAAAATGAACAGCCTGGTTGATAATAAGTTGATAGAGAAACTTTACCAGGCCAGCCAGGCCGGTGTTAAGATCAATATTATTTGTAGGGGCATTTGCACCCTGGTGCCGGGCGTCAAAGGTTTAAGCGAAAATATAGAAGTGATCAGTATCGTTGATAAATTTTTAGAGCATAGCAGGGTTTTTATTTTTGCCCATGGCGGTAAACCGGTTTATTATATTGGATCAGCTGACTGGATGATCAGAAACCTTGACCACCGGTTTGAAGTAAGCTGTCAGATCACCGATCCCGCCTTAAAGAAAGAACTGATGGAAATGATCAACATTCAACTTACGGATAACACCAAAGCCAGATTGGTCAACAGGGACAAGGTGAATGCTTATAAAAATGCATCCACCAACACTCCGGTCAGATCACAGTATGCCATTTATGATTATTTCAGAAAGAAAAGCTGATCTTATTAAGGCTTGAAACGAATTGAACAACAACCTAAAATGCTTTATTTTAAAATGTATAGAATAGGAACGATTGGCCTCCTCCTGATGATGACTTTGCGCCTGGCAGCATGGTCCGATCATCCTGTCATGGCTTATTTTGCTTTGAAAGGCCACCCATACTGGAATCATGCGGACTCGATTGAGGCCAAAAGCCTGCATGCCTTTCTCACGGAGACAGAAGCTGCACTCGAAGAGTTTCTTGAACGGCAGGAACTGTGGTCCGTAAAATCAATCCCTGATTACTCACCGCGTCCGAATAGTCTGGCATTCAGGGCCGGCAGCGATCAGGATGATATTGTTAAACGGTTTTTACATGCAATCAGGATGAACCCCAATAGCAAAGTTCCGCTTTATCTCTATTTGATGCCTGATCAGAATATAGGAGACCACGCACTTGCTGACCCCTCCGATATTTCAACCTTCGTAATGTTGATGCCATGCGCCAGACCATTTATATTTGGGTTGATGAGGGTGAGATGCTTGCTCCACTTGATGTTCTTACCACTGCAAACAATGAGCCTGATTATGGATTTGACTTAGGCTTGTTTGAAGATAATGGCACCGCTTATGGTAATGAATATGGTTTTGGGAAACAGCCTTTCGGTAACCCCAATCTTGAGTACAGCAGCCAGGCACCCTTTCATATGGGTTTCTACCATGAGGCTGGAATATTATATACTTTCGGCCCGTTCCTGAAACACACTTTCCTGGATTACAGGGTAAATTTATTCAGGGATTTGTCTGTTTTTGCATTCGAACAAAATCAGGATTACTGGGGATGGAGATTTTTGGGGTGGAGCATGCATTATGCCGGCGATGCCACCATGCCCTATCATTGCAAGCCTTTGCCGGGCTATGGTGTATTGCGGATGATCTGGATCAACCTCAAGGCCATGCTGGGTTTCACTAAAGGCCGTGATCATGCAGTTCAGTTGGTTTCGAACAAGCATACCGTAATTGAAGAATACCAGCAGCAGGAGATGCGCAGAGCTTACCTTGCCGGTGAAACGGAACATCCTTATTTCGAAGCACTGCAAAACCCGGGTGAGATACCGGTTTACCAATTCCGATTGATCAGAGATCATATATCGCGCAGAGCAGTAGACCGGTCACGCCATTTTGACCAAACGATCAAAAATAATATGCCTGCCTATATGGTTTCAGATCCTGAAGTGGAGGTGATTGATTTACAAGAACTTGCTAATATTACCTCATTGGTGCGGCAGCAAAAAGATGCAAATGCCATCCAACAGTTAAACGGCCTCATCGCTGAAAGATTCAGCGACTTGAGTATGACAATTCGGAGCCTGATGGATTCAGTGTTAGAAGAATCCGGACCGAAACCGAAAGCCCTGGGCTACCACCATTAAGGCTTATTAGCCTTGGGAAACCCTTTATAATTGTATTTTTGCAGAAAGAATTAACGAATGATAGCATTTGAAGAAGCATATCGTATTGTAACCACTGATATACCCGTAAACGACCTTGAAAGACTGAACTTTGAACAGGCTGAGGGCCGTATTCTTGCAGAAGATATCAGGAGTGATATGGATATGCCGCCTTTTGACAAAGCTGCTGTGGATGGTTTTGCATGCCGGCGTGCCGACCTGGAAAAACCATTACGCCTGGTAGAGATCGTCCCCGCAGGAAAGCAGCCTCAGTTCAGTATATCAGAAGGGTGTTGCAGCAAGGTCATGACAGGTGCACCTGTGCCTGAAGGAGCTGACTGTGTGGTTATGGTTGAACAGACCTGCATGCATGATGCAGCTACTGTGGTCATCACTGATACAAAAACAAAATCAAATATTGCATCCAAGGCTGAAGACATCCGGAAAGGTTCAATCGTGATCAGCAAGGGTGTGTGTATCAAGCCTCAGCATATCGCCGTGCTGGCATCGGTTGGGGCTACCCAACCACTTGTTTATAAGAAAGTAAGATTAGTCGTTTTATCTACCGGTGATGAGTTGGTTGAACCTTCAGTCATTCCCGGACCAGGACAGATACGCAATAGCAATGCGCAACAACTGCTTGCACAAGCTAAACGCATGCATATCGATGCCACCTATGGTGGAATAGTGGCGGATACTGAAGATTCATGCCGTCGACTTATTGGTACTTCCGTTAATAACAGCCAGGTTGTGATATTGTCAGGTGGGATTTCGATGGGAGATTTTGACTATGTTCCGGCAGTACTGAAAGAGCTTGGTTTTAAAATATTGTTCAAATCGATTGCCGTACAACCCGGCCGGCCTACCGTTTTTGCCAGGTCAGAAGATCAATTTGTGTTGGCCCTGCCCGGTAATCCGGTTTCATCCTTCAACATTTTCGAATTGCTTGCCAAACCATTCTTATACAGGATGATGGGTTACTCCTACAATGCACCTTTCCTGCGTTTGCCCCTGGCTGAATCTTACAGCAGGAGGTCGGCCGGCAGGCTCGGATTTGTCCCAGCAGCCATTACCGAAGAGGGGATGATTAAACCCATTTATTATCATGGTTCAGCACATATCAATGCCCTGGTTGATGCGCATGCCATCTTTGCAGTTCCTCCGGACATCAGTGATTTAAATAAAGGCGACTTGGTTGATGTACGACTCATTTAACAGACATATCAACTATTTGCGCGTCTCTGTAACCGACAGATGCAACCTCAGATGTGTTTATTGCATGCCTGCCTGTGGCATCAAAACCTTAGCACACAGTTCAATTCTGAGTTTTGAGGAGATAGTGGAAGTGGTTCGGTTTGCCGTTGACCATGGCGTAAACAAAGTTAGGCTAACCGGTGGAGAACCTTTGGTTCGCAAGGACATAACAAGCATGGTGGCAAGCCTGTCTAAGATCCGGAAAATTAAAGATCTGTCGATGACAACAAATGCTGCTCTGCTTGATCGTTTTGCTCAACCACTGGCCGATGCCGGGCTGCAACGTGTAAACATCAGCCTTGACACTGTTGATGCTGAGCATTATAATAAGATTACACGTGGCGGTGATATCAGCAAAGTGTTTGAGGGAATTGAGGCAGCACGTCAAGCCGGTTTGTTACCAATCAAGATCAATTGTGTCGTAACTAAATCCTCCGATGAACCCCTGGCACAGGAAGTGAAACGCTTTTGTGAAGCCAATGAACTCCAGGTGCGTTTCATCAGAGAAATGAACCTGGCAACAGGGCAGTTTTCAGTGGTAGAAGGAGGTGAAGGCGGTCATTGTGCACAATGCAACAGAATGAGGCTCACAGCCAACGGCGACCTGAAACCTTGCCTGTTTACCGATCTGCATTATAATGTGCGCGAATTGGGTATTGAAAATGCCTATCTTTCAGCCATCCAAAACAAGCCGGCCTGCGGCTCCATTAATCATCACAATCAGTTTAGCAATATTGGAGGCTGAAACCGATCAAATTGACAAAGCCTGCTTTTGAAGTGTGTTATTTTTGGGAGAGGCTTACAGCCCCACATCTCAAAGAACCGCTGTATACAAGACCCTTACGTACAGTGGTGTGAGAGACGCTCCCCGCTGGTTAACTACCGGCGGGGCCGTCTACTCGATTGGTGGCTGTGTTTCTTTCAGTTCGTCCGTTAAAACTCTTTTTCTAATTGGTCTGCCTGTTGGATTAAATTCCATCTCATATCGCTGTCTTTTTCGTTTTTAAGTAGCATGTTAATGTCTATTAGTTTGTTGCTTTGCTGAATGAATTTCTCTGTCTTTATGAAGTTGTTTAACCACTCTGAAAAATCAGTCAAGTTGTCTTGCGAATGAATATAGTCAAACGAACTCTTTGTAAACTCTGCTACTTCAAGATTTGAACCTTCCCACTTGTCAATAGGAATTATCTCTTTACTAAAAAATTTGTCGAACAAATACGTGTTGCGGCAAAAAGTCTGAAACGCTTTTTTCTCTGCTTCTTTAAGTCTGCCGGTCTTGAAAAGTATGATAGTCCACTCGAATAAAAAGTCAGGGTAGCAACTGTCATCTGGAAAGTTTTTGTTAAACCAATTCATATATCTCAGTCCGCCCGAAAAGTCGCCAATTTGAATGTAAAGTCGGGGAGGGGCATAACGAAGTCCACGGCTGTCATCATAAAAACCGCCCCATCGTTTTTTGTCAGCCGCAAGAGCCGCTTTAATCTTTTTGATTTTTGTTTTTACTCTTTCTACTTGTTTCTCTGTCATTGCTTGCAAAATGTTTTGGTCGTGTTAAATGATTGTCAACCGTGATAATTTTTTTTATAAAAGTCAGCGAAGGACTGTCCACCACCTACACGAAATAAAAATAGAAGGAAAAATTTTAATTTTAAGAAGTCTATTCGATAAAGTCACAAAGTGGACAGTACACCGATGACTTTACAAACTGTCGTGTTGAGCAGTCGTCTAACATTGCCACCAACGGGAGCCTGTAGAAAAACCCCACTCAGTCCACAAGCATCTTCGCTGAAAATGACCTTAAGGCCTCATGCAGGGTTTTAGGCATCCCTCATCCGGTGTATGTTTTTTGTAGTAAAAATACTTAAATCCTCAAAACAGCAAATTTTGACATTCCCGGGTGTGGCACTGACAGCATTCTTTCATATCAAAAACCGGCATGGCGAACAGCTTTCAAAAGCACAAAAGGCTGCAACAATACAAAGATTACCAATGACTTATCTCCCTAAAAATATCCAAAACAGTCGTTAAGTGCATAGCTCCTTGTCGGGTTGTTGCAGGGCATCAAACCTGCAGGGATGTAATTCAACATTTATGCTGAGCTTACCGAAGTACTGACTCCTCGCTGGCTTTCTGATAAACCGGAACAGGCATTGCAGACCGCTCAGAGTCCTATTTATTGGCAATAGTTTATTCTCTTATATTAGTTGTAGCCAATTCTCTATGCAGTTTCCAGCGGCCATCTTTCTTGTCTTTCTTTAGTATAGCTAAAAAGGTATCCGAAATTTCCACTGGCTTTCCTTCTGCGTTGGTGTAGTAAACTGAACTTGTGCCAAAGTCATAGGCCACATTATCGCTAACAATTACGGTTTCTTCGGGACTCATTATTAAACTGTCGTAGCTGAATAATTCATTTGGATTGTCCCTGAGCCTCTTAAATTCTTCCCATTCTCCACAAATAGGAGTTAGGGAAATCAAGTCTTCCGTTGCATAGTTTTTTAAGTCAGCATAGCGTTTTTCTTTAATAGCCAGCTCAAATCCTGCTCTTGTCTCTTCTATAGATTCTAATTCCTTTTGGATATCAATTTCCTCTTTGTTGCTGGAAACTGATTCTGAGTTATTTCCTTTATTGATACAGGAAATAATAGAAACTGAAAAAAGTATTAGCATTAAGTTTCTCATAATTTGATAGTTTTAAGTTTATTCATAATTATTGCCAACGGGAGTCCGTGCAAAAACCTCACTCAGTCCATAAGCATCTTCCCTGAGAATGATCTTAAGTTTGCATGGTGGGTTTTAAACCTGGCTCATCCTGCTTAAGCTTTGCTGATGTAAAAATATAAAACTCCTCAAAACAGCCAAAAACTGGCCGGATTTTACAAATAAAGTTATGTAAAGCATTGGTGAGAGGCGCTCCCCGCTGGTTAACTACCGGCGGGGCTGTCTACTCGATTAGCGCCTGTACATTTTTATCTCTTTGTCAATAAGTTAAATAACTCCTTGTTAATGTAATAATTTCCAGTTCCCAATTTATTTTTATGCAACATTTTATCGTCTGCCAGTTTATTTAAATAATTGGCAGCAGTTAATCTTGATACTCCCAAATCATTTACAACAAATTCAATCTTTGTATAGGGATGCTTGAATAAATTGTTTAGCAAATCCTGACTGTAGAATTTGTAATTATCTCGAAGTCGGTGCTTATAATCAAGCATTAACTCTTTAATTTTTATAATCAATTCTATTGTCTCTTTTGCAGTTTGTTCGACTCCCTTTATCATAAACAATAACCAATTCTCCCACAAATTTTCATCTCGAACACTTTGTAAAAGACGGTAATAATCAGATTTGTGCTTAATAATGTAATTGCTCAAATAAAGAATTGGCAATGATTGTAGTTTTTGCAAAATCAAGTATAAAATGTTTATTATCCTGCCAGTCCTGCCATTTCCGTCATAAAATGGGTGAATGCTCTCAAATTGAAAGTGAATAATCGCCATTTTGATTAATGGGTCACAATCATGCATTTCTGAATCATTTATGTATCGCTCAAGATTCGCCATTAGCATCATTATTTCTTCATAATCTTGGGGTGGAGTGTATATAGTCTCACCCGTAGCCGCATTTTTTAATTCAGTACCTGGCAATTTTCTAAATCCAGCTTTATTATCCTCCAATACTTCTTGGATTTGCAGTATGCTATAATTTGTAAGCAGTCCAGTATTTGTTATAAGTTCAAATCCTATTTTAAGCGCAGAAATATAGTTCTGAACCTCCTTAGCTTGAAGGGATTTAAAAGCGTCAAGATTCAATCCAGATTTATATAAATCATCATGCGTTGTAATTATATTTTCTATTGCAGAACTGTCTTTGGCTTCTTGTAATCCAAGTGTGTTAATCAAGATATTTTGATTGGGTATTGTAGATGCAATTCCTTTTAACTCAGCTAAGGCAGCATGAGCTCCGGGTAAAGCTTTTAAAACTATTTTAGTTTCCAAATCAATATTCAACGGCAATTCTGCTAATCCCCAAGTTGTCATTTGTAAAGTATTTTTAAATATCTATACAAAGATAATGTCTTTTGTATAGAAAATAGCAAAATTTATGCATTTTGAAATCAATCTGTATAGAAAATGTTCAAATCTATGCATGATGTGTTTTTCTTTGCTTTGGCGGTAATGTGTAAGCTTACAGACTCATGCCGGGTTTTAGGCATAGCTCATCCGGTGTGTATTTTTTGTAGTAAAAATACTAAATCCTCAAAACGGCAAATTTTGACATTCCCGGGCGTGGCACTGACAGCGTTCTTTCAAATCAAAAACCGGCATGGCAAACAGCTTTCAAAAGCACAAAAGCCTGCAATACTTCAAAGAACGCTAAAAGCTTATCTCCTAAAAAATATCCAAAACAGGCGTTAAGTGCATAGCTCATTGTCAGGTTGTTGCAGGGCATCAAGCCTGCAGGGATGTCGTTCAATCCGCCAGCAGGCGGACCGCTCAGAGTCCTATTTATTACCACCAGTTTTTCTTTTTTTATTAATTTCTTTGTTTTTACACAATATATATCATATTTTTGCAAATGCGTCTGGGAAGAGTCGCCAAGCGTCTCTACTACGGGAATAATTCCCTGAAACCAGTCGCTTTTTTTATGCCCTTTAGTCGATGGTTTATTTTTGTTATATAGACGAGTCAGGGACACCAGAGGTTCCAGGTAATACCAGTCATTATATATTGGCAGGTCTTTCAATACCTATTTCTTACTGGAAAAAGTGTGAGGTAGGAATATCGAAGATAAAGCATAAGTATGACTTGCAAGATTCAGAAGTTCATACAGGTTGGATAGTCCGCAAATACTTAGAACAAAGCAGAATAGTTGGATTTGAGTCAATGAACTACGCACAAAGGCGTCACGAAGTTTTAAAACTTCGAAGGGCTGAACTTCTAAAACTCCAAAAGAGTCAGAATAAAAGTCACTATAAACAGACAAGAAAAAACTATCGTCAAACAGAAGCATACATTCATTTAACTCATAACGAAAGAATTGCTTTTATTCAGGAATTAGCAGATTTGGTTGGTAGTTGGTCTTTTTCAAGATTGTTTGCTGAATGTGTGAATAAGATTCATTTCGACCCCGTAAGAGCACAACAATCTGTAGATGAGCAGGCGTTGGAGCAACTTGTTTCTCGTTTTGAGCAATATATGAAAATTCTCAGCAAAAGCACTAAAAACTCGAAGATTTTTGGAACATTAATTCACGATAACAACGATACTGTTGCTAGAAAGCATACTGAATTAATGAAGAAGTTCCATCGTCACGGAACTTTATGGACAACTATAAAACATATAATAGAAACTCCATTTTTTGTAAATTCTGAACTTACTAGTCTTGTCCAAATTGCAGATTTATGCAGTTATTCTCTTAGAAGGTATTTCGAGAATAATGAAACTGATTTATTAAATCGTATTCAAAGTCGGTTTGATAGGAAAAGCGGAAAGATTGTCGGCATTCGTCATTTTACTGATGCGACTTGTCAGTGTATGTTCTGCGTTTAAGATTGGCGGTAACGGGAAGTCCGTGCAAAAAACCCACTCAGCCCATAAGCATCTTCGCTGAAATTGACCTTAAGGCCTCATGCAGGATTTTAGGCATAGCTCACCGGTGTATGTTTTTCTGGTGTAAAAATACTTAAATCATCAAAACAGCCCAGACTTGGTCGTATTTTACCATTTAATTTATGTAAAGCCTATGTTTTAAGGCAATTACAAAATTATCCAAAAGCGGACAGGCGTTCAACACCGGCTGAAATCACAAACGTATGTGTCCAATAGGCATCAGGGAAAAGCAGGCTTGCGTTTGCGTTTAAGCCTTATTTGTTAGCATGTCGTTGTTATTATAAATTTCTTAATTTCTGTTTGACCACCTTCTTCTATTCGTTAAGATGGTTATCCATTTAGGTTGCTTCATAACGACTGCTCAACAAACTCCAGGTTAATCTTATTCAAACAATTCTTGAAGCCAATTAACCATCAATGGAACATAACCGGGGGCAAACACCGCTGCCTGATTGTCCTCGTATTGTGCCCTTCGTTCTCTGGTCGCAGCACTTTTACCCGACAAATTAAATGTCAGAGTATGGTCTGCCTCAGGTACTATTTTCAGGTAAACATTATGGTTTCCTATGTTTCTCATCTTATTTTTAAAAACCTTTGCACTTTTCTTTGACGGCACTACCAAATCATTTTCACCCCAAATAGCCAATAAAGGGATATTCAAATAATTTTTGAAAGCAGGGGCTTCGTCCTCTTTGATTACAATGCTTAAATACCTGTATACAACTTCGTCCCCCGTGATGACATAGTCTACCCAGCTTTGGTCTTTGATTTTATCCTGAAGTGTGGTAAACGCTGCAAAAGGTCTGTCTGTGTCCACCAGATTTTTTACTTCCCGGGTATATGCCATCGCTTCTCTGATGTGCTTTCGGGAAAACCTATCGGCTCTCATAGATGCCCTTACCCGATAGAGTTCCTGCTCGATGGCTGTTGTTACCGGGGATGAAACAGTAATTACAAATGCCGGATTGACAATCCCGGCAGCTTCGGGCATTACCCAACCTGCTTGACTTATACCCCAAAATCCTATTTTTTCAGAGTCTATTTCAGTTACTGTTCTTAGCATCTTTAAGGCATCGGCCACTTCTAATGCTCTTTCTTTTACACCTTGTTGAACTAAATCCCGCTCAAGCGGGATAGCCCTTTCAAAAATACCCGATTCTT
>CALAZZ010000115.1 GCA_937926515.1 uncultured Bacteroidales bacterium
ATAGTAATGTTTAGTGGTTGAAACAATTGTTGGATTGGTTTTATAACGGGATGAACCGGCGATGATATCCGGGCGGGAAATGTTGTCTGGATTGGGTGGCAAAAAAATTGTACTTGTTTCGTTTTGATGATCAAAATCTGTGAATTGTGCGTTCATACTTAATTCACCGGTATGTATTCCCGACATTATTTTTTTAAGGTTCCCGAGCAAATCATATAGATACTCTTCTTTGCTTGTCGATACGATTTCCAGGCTGTTATATTCCCAATTTTTTGAGAAACGAGATTCTATGAAAGGAAAAAAAACAAACGATGAAATAGAGTTGGAGTAGTGGTTTAAGGTACTTGTAATTTCTGAGAGCTTTTGTCCTGTGGATTTATAGGTGCATGTATTTGAGTTATAGGGGAAGTAATATAATCCACCCTCTTTATAAATTTCACTCACTGATTCCATTCTTATACCTGAAATTAAATCATATGACTTGAAGGTGCCAAACCCCATTAACCCCTTGCCTTGTTTATGCACTGTAAGGTTTTCGTACTGATATCGTTTTGTGGGTATATGTACCCCATTTATGTCATGATTTTCGTAATGTACAACATATAAAGGCGGTTGAATAACGACAAGCGGATATTGGGCGCTATTTTGCTTGGAGTAAACCGCAGCATGTGTTAAAGGGAGATAAGTAATGCTTGACTTTGATCCTATTCCATTAGTAAAACTTTTTGCCCTATTGGTTTCGTTAAGTGGATCGTGAAACAACATAATATTAGGATAAATCCCCTGGCTCAAGAAAACATCCATATAACCGTCTCCATTCAGGTCTATATTGGGAAAAACATGCTCATAAATAACCGAACTAAGTATACTAGTTACAAAATCTCCTATTATAGGAAATATCCCTGTAGCTGATTCAGTAAAACGGTTGCCACTAGAATAAAACAGTCGATAATTTCCTTCAGATGCTCCCGGAGTTTTATCAAATTTTAATAAATCTGTTTTTCCATTTCCAATAAAATCACCGAGTATTAACATATGATTTCTAAAATCTTCGTGGTCATAATGACCAATATCAGGTACATTTGCCAACTGTTCAAAACCACTATCATTACCCTTGAACAATGCTACTTCCCATATAGGGTTAGCGGCAGTATAGTTATAAGTTAGGAGATCGGTTATGCCATCGCCATTAAAATCACCTGGGAAAATTTTATGCCACACGGTAGGATATCCAGCTCTATATACAAATTTAAAACCTCTTTCTCTTATGTCAAAGTCAACACTGTAAATAAAACAATTACTCGAATCATTAGGTGAAGCAGAATATCTGGCGGTACGTAATACATCGCTTCGTCCATTACCTGTAAAATCGGCTATTACAAGCTGGGCATTTTTATAATCCTTATTTCCAAAATCAAGACGGTCCCAGAAAACACCCTCTGTGTATGGCCATGATTCAATAAATCTCCATATAAACACATTGTCTTCAGAAGGATTCTTTTTTTTATATGCGGCCAATAGTTCTGTTCTCCCATCACCATTGAAGTCACCGAGCCTAAATTCAGGGTGGTGATTTGCATGTCCTGTAATAGCGGGAATCGTTTTTAATGTAAAACCATTCCCATTGGAATAAAAAACACGACTGATAATAACTGTTGTGTTACTATGATCTATTTGATCATGCCTCACTTCAACGAAATCTTGAAATCCATCGCCATTTATATCAGCTATCATTAAATTGCGAAAATAATTACTGGGAGGATTGGCGCTAAAGTTATGCCTTGGCCCAAAAGTACCATTGCCTGTATTAAACCTGTAATACCAATTAATAGCTTTTTTTGCGCCTTCATTCCCTGACTGGACCAGTTCGTATTCAATTTTTATGACATCAGATTTACCATTGCCATTAATATCCAGAAAGAACTCATCAACCATGATGGTTTTTCCGTTTTGAAAATATATTGGATCCTGATTGGAATAATCAATCTTTAAAACCTCGTCCCCTCGTTCACCCCACTCAAAAACCATTGGGTTATAATACTCCCAACTATTTGTGTTTATTAGTCTTACCTTATTAAGTCGCGAATAAAAGTCTTTATCATACTCCAAAATGTAAGCGTAAAGTGATTCATCATGAGCAGAAATAGAAATGTAGGATAGTAAGTGGTTTAAATGAACATAACTTCCGGCAATAAAATACTTTACATCATCCGGACGTATGTTGTCGTAATAAAATCTAACTTCATTCATATGTCCTTGTCCTATACTACTGTTTCCACCATAGCTGATCGTTTTGATGCGGCCCATGCCATCGGATTTTTCGTAATCAAATTCGATGGTGTTTCCTAAGAAATCCTCAATCTTGCATAAATGCCAGGTGAGCACCGATGGCCTACCGGTCGCCTCTATCCGACCGTTGGGGTTGGTTCCGTAATATAATGTTTCACCTGTTTTTGTCTGTACCTTAAACCATTCAGGGCCATCACCCGCTTGGCCGTGCGCTGTGATTTTCGAAAAGCCTTCAACCTCAGTGCGAAACTCATTACTCCCCACACTAATTAGCCTTTGTCCATCAAGCACATAGCGGTCGTCACCGCCAAATATTATACCTTCAACCTTTCCGTCGTGGTAAAGCGTTTGGCCTGCGCGCGTAATGGATGACAATCCCGAAAGACCCCATCCCAGGCCAAGCAGGCCGTTGCCCCCCTGGCTATTATAGGTTAAGGCAAGCTGGGGCGTCATCGATCCTATGCCAGGAGGCAGATCAATGGGGATATTGTATACAGCGGCGCCTGAAGGTGATACCATAAGGTTCCCTGCTAATGTGCCCACTACACCACCATGATCATTAGATGGGTGCCCGCCGTAAATACCATCCATTGGCGGCTCAATTTGAGGGTCACCTATCTTCCCCACAAAAAAATCATTCGTTGTAAGGGGCTTGTAGCTAAAGCCCGGCACCATCCTTATCGATTCGGTGGCGGCGTAGGTGTGTTGCCCGCCGATGATGGGCTGGTTAAGTACTATGTGTTGCTCCTGTGCCTTCAGCAGCAAGCCGATGAAAAGGAACAGGATGGTAAGTATATGGCGGTTATTCATCTCATCTGGGTTTTTGGGTCAATTGGTTTGTTCGTATTTTTTTTGTGATGTAAAGCATCAGCAGCCATTGAGGGCAATGTGGGGCGTTGTTGGCCTACCCTTGCTTAATAAGCCTGAATCGTTCCTGCCGGCCATTATCGTTCAGTATCAGGTAATAGGCGCCGTTTTGCAGCGGCCTCATGTCGATGGTGGACACATTTTGCTGTAGCTCACCCTCCATCACCAGCCTTCCATGCAGGTCGTACAGCAAGTACTGAACCGCCCCGGATGCCTTGCCGGGCATGTCAACCGTAAGCAGTCCGTGCACCGGATTGGGATACACACGTGTTGGTTCTGACTCAGGCGACAGCAGTGTTTCGTCTGCCAGCTCAACGCCTTCGTCCAGGGTTTCAAAAGGGAGCGAGTCGGTATGCTTAAGCTGCGTGATCTCAATCCATCGAAGCTCGCGGTTGCCGGCATCATCATATATAAACCGCACAACCTCTTGCTGTGCCATTGCCGTGGTGATGCCCATGACAAGCGCAAGTATGCCTATGATTAACCTTGTGGCGCTCATTGGTTTAGGCTTTGGCTGTTAAATTTACTTTTAAGGGCTTCTATTTCCTTTTGCTGCTGAATGGTGTACAGGGTAAGTTCTTCGATCTTTTTCAGCAGCAGGCGGTTCATGTCACTCAGGCCGATGCCTTCTTCGGCCACTTGCTCTGCTTTGGGCACTTCGGGCAGGTGGCCGTTGGCGCTGATATAACTTTCAAGCTCGGCGAGCGTTTTCAGGGGATAATTCTCTTCGAAAACATAATCGGGCCATGCACCACTCAACATTACAATCACCTCCTCGGCAATGATCTTGCCCTTTACGGCAAGCTTGTAGCCTTTGGGGTCAGTTGTGCCTATGGCTACATTACCTGTGCTGGTGATGCGGATGCGTTCGGTCCCGTTTGTTGACAAGGCCAGATTATTGTTCGAAACCAGGTATAGCCCGCTGCTGGAATTGTTGGAGAATGAGTAGGCGGGTTGCGAAGCCGAGCCATTGGCAAAACGGCCAAGCCGGGTATTGGTAATGGTAGCCACACTGTTAACCATTACATTGCCTGTAATCATCGCATTGCCTGTGATCATCGCATTGCCCACCACATGAAGTGGTTGCTGGGGCGAGGTGGTACCTATG
Source organism: uncultured Bacteroidales bacterium (assembly GCA_937926515.1). GTDB lineage: Bacteria > Bacteroidota > Bacteroidia > Bacteroidales > F082 > CALAZZ01. The sequence continues at coordinate 4,265 of CALAZZ010000115.1, forward strand.
CCAATCCTGCCATTTGTAAACACAAAATGTCGGCTGGTGTTGGGGGTGGTGAACACCATATTTTCGTTATTGCCGGCCCTTATGGCATGCGAGCCCATGAGCACCCGTGCATATTGTGCGGTCCCGCTGGTGCGGTGCTCAAGCCTGAGTTCGGCTATCTCGTTCTCATCGGCAAGCAGGTGTAGTTTTGATTGGGGGTCGGTGATGTTTCCGATTCCAATCTTACCGGTATTATTTTCACCAATTGACCTGGCAACAAAAAGTGTTGGTTTGGTGGAGCCAAAACCGATCATTAGCGAACGATCTATATTATTGACCAGTGGGCTATTGATGCTAAAGCCTGATCCCAGAACCATAGCTGAAGTACCTATGGTCCTTACAAACATGCCCATGCCTACTGAGTGTGAACCGTTCACGATTACCCTGTTCCCAAAAGCAAAGGATAAAGATCCATTAACTTCAGAATAGAATCCTCCAGAGAAAGAATAATCGCCATTAGCGGTTGTATATCTCCCTATCGCACTGGGAAATAGCCCTGAAGTCGATGTTTCATTGCAACTTACACATTGGCTATATAGTGAACTACTATGCATAGTACTTGCCAATATGATTAGCGATATTTTAATAACTGCGAGATAATTGGAGTGCTTTTTCATTGTTTAAGAATTTTATGTGTTTCAATGATAT
>CALAZZ010000116.1 GCA_937926515.1 uncultured Bacteroidales bacterium
AGGTTAATCCACAGGATTGCTTCGCCCCTAAAAGGAGTGCTGCTCACTCCTTTTAAGGACTCGCAAATCTCTGGCATTTAAGATGAGTTTGAAGTGTTTTGTAATGAACCTGATAAGGTAAGTTAAATGCTGTATCGACTGATCAACCCGGAGACTTTAAGTTACGGCTTATCGAACCAGCCTCACAACACCACGTTGTTCCTTAAAGCCGTTACCCTGTTCGTGAATGAATTTCACACGCACGACGTAGCCATAGGTCTCAGCCGGCATGAGGCCATCATTATCACGTCCGTCCCAGCCCGAATAAGGGTTGGTGGTTTCAAATACCAGCTCGCCCCACCTGTTAAACACCTGCATGCTGTATTCTGCAGGTATGGAGTTTACCCAAATGGGATAGAAGGTGTCGTTGAGTCCGTTGCCGTCAGGGGTGAAGGCGGTGGGGAAGACCACTTCGTCATCGCATTCAGTGAGCTGTTCCAGGGTGAAGGGGTTTTCCGCATAATAGGCCCTGCAGCCGTTTTGATCGGCAGCAAGTATTCCGTAAACCCCTGATGACAAGCCATCGAAATGATTATTCGATTGCCAGCTGGCGCCATCATTGATGCTAAACTCGAATCCGGCCGAGCCGCCGGGCATGATGACTGTTATGGAGCCGTTTTGATCGTTACAGTCTGCTTCTCTGGTGATGACGTATTCCAGCTCAGGCGCTTCCCTGATTTGTATCACCACGTCACTAAAGGTCGAGTCGCACATGCCTCCTTCGTAACTGTATGCAATTAGCGTTAATGTGATGGTGCCGAATTGTAAATCGCTTGTTCCCGGTCTGTAGTTGGCTTCGGCCTGAAATGGAGTTAGGAATTGTCCATCTCCGGAGGTCATCCAAAGTAATGAATCGGAGTTGCTCACCAATGCACTGGATATATAGGTTTCATTATCACAAAGATAGTCAGTAGCCTGCATTTCAATTTGCGGTATGGGCACCACGTTGATTGTCCGATAGATCGTTGTATCAATTGAAGGAGTCGACGTGAGGTAGGCATATAACTGATATTCACCGGCATCGTCCATAGTTACTGCACCGAGGTTAAGATTTGGGCCGGTAAAAGTGTCTCCATTTGGATTTGTCCATCGGTAACTTTGATTCTGTCCCTGACCCGGTAAAGCACTTAAGCTGACAAGATCGCCTTCGCAATAGGTACCTGCGCCAAAAACAAATACACTAATTGGTGAACCGGGTGATTTAAATTCAGTATAATGTTCCGATTGTGAAGAGTTTGCGTTTTGCAAATCAGGTTGACTGCTTCCTGGTTGGTGATTCGTCTGAGCCTGTAAACCAAGGGTGAAAATCAAACAGATTAGGAACTGTAATGGCCGAAGGCTTGATGATCCAGTTATCTTTTTGCGTTGGGGCAGGGTGGTTGGTGGTGAGGTGGAAGGTTCAGTAGCACTCAATGCCGGCCTATACAGGTATGGCTGGTGAAGACGGAATACACTAAAAAAGATCTTCATGTTTACCCCATTCATCTTTCAATCAATAGCATATGAATGCAATGAGGGTGCAGGATACCTGACAAGGTACTCATTGCTATAATCAAACAAAATTACAACAGATTTAGTATCTATTTGTGGGCACTTTTCTGAAACTTATCAAATTTAATTGTTAATAATTTCAGTCTCTTCCTCTATGTGTTTTTTGGTGTTTTGTGCCTTCTTGGAGTCTTTTGTGGAATGGCTTGGAGAAGTTGTTGCACAAAGTTACACAGAGGAGTCAAAAAGGGGCACAAAGGGTTATTTTTATTTCCCACAAAGCCACAAAGGGGCACAAAGGGTATTTTTATTATGCCTTTATTTTGTGTCTGTTGTGTCTTCTTGGAGTCTTTTGTGGGATGGCTTGGAGAATTTGTTGCACAAAGTTACACAGAGGAGTCACAAAGGGGCACAAAGGGTTATTTTTATTTCCCACAAAGCCACAAAGGGGCAGAAAGGGTTGTTTTATTTCCCACAAAGCCACAGAGGGGCATAAAGGGTTGTTTTTTTTCCCACAAAGCCACAGAGGGGCGCAAAGGGTTGTTTTTATTTCCCACAAAGCCACAGAGGGGCACAAAGGATTTTTTCTTTATACTGGTCATTATACATACTTAGCCATTGTGGAAAATTTTATTCCTCAATCAACTTAATATTTCTGTAATTATTCTCAGGTCACGCTTTATTTGTCCCACTATGCGATGAGCAAGCCGAAATGCAACTAATGGAAAAGAATACCACCATTGACAATTATTAGCCTCGAAATCAATTTGATAATTTCTGATTGCCGCAATCGGATGAAACGTATTTAGCTCTATCTAACGACAAATATATAACAGAGCCTGACAAGAAATATGTAATAAATACAGATTTTCACCTATACCTATTAATTACTGTATCAGAAGCTTAAACAATGAGCCATACACTGAATGACTTGTAAATCAAACTGCATAACTCGTTCCTTCACTACCTTTTCAATTCTATCAAATCTATATCCTGCTAATGCAATACATAGGCTAAAGTCAATGCTTAAAGGTATTAATAATTACACAATTATGTAGTATACTGAAGTCCTTTCGATAGATGGTTTTATGATTCTTAGGTATTTGGTAATGTGTTTGGAATCAGTACATTTTAATTACATTTGGCCTGGGTGTGATGGTAATAACCACACTTACAGGCTCAGAAAGATTACCATTGCAATCAAGCAGTCTGTAAGTGATGGAGTGAAATACATCTTCAAAATCAACACCATCGCCAGGAAGGATGATGGCATTACCATATTCTGATGGTTGACCATTGATATAATCTCCCGGTTCATCTGGTAATGAACTTCCATCATTATAATCAATCCGCCATTGAAAAGTCATATCCTCAGTATCGCAGCAATTATCCGAAACTGTTGACTCATCAAGGTCTAGCTCGGTGCTACCTGCTGCCACAATATACCAGTCGGGCCTTCGGGGTTCGCCGGGGTTCCAACCTTCAGGAATAATATCCGTCAAGGGTTCGGGCAGGCCATCCCACAATGCAGAATAGATATCCAACACACAGAAAGTAAATGGGTCAGGTGGAGCAAAAGTGGGAGGTTCATTGTCAAACACAGTTATCACCTGCTCACACACATCAGTTCCGGAAATGTTTGACGCTGTCCAGGTAATTGTTGTAATTCCAAGGTTAAATGTAAATGGAATGGGTGAAATTGGCCTGCCTGATCCATTGGCAATTGTTGCTCCTGACATGACCCACTCCCATGTAATGGGTTCGCTACCAGAAATAAGTATAGGTTGGCCTGGGTCGATGCTGGCCGTGCAAACGCCAGGATCAGTTGGGACCGTTATGTCATCCGGGCATTCTATTTCTGGTGGGTCGTTGGGTTCTACTTCTACCGTAAACTGGCAATTACTCAAATTTCCGCATTCATCCACTACCGTATAGGTAACTACGGTTATCCCGATATTGAACACATAGAGAACCGGAATAATACCAATACCACCATCTTCAGTAGCACCAGTCATAGTCCAGGATATTGCAATGGCTCCAACTTCACTGCAGTTATCTGAATATATCGGTGGGTCAAGTGTCAAAGTTGCATACGGTTCACCTGGATCAGCTTCAATTATCAAGGAAGTTGGGCAGGTGATGCTGGGAGCAATATCGTCAGTGATTGTTATGATCTGGGTTGCAATTGTAGTATTTCCACATCCATCGTCAACTGTCCAGGTTCGGGTGATGGTTCCGCCATTAGGACAGTTAGGATCTGGATTAAGTGGGCTTTGTGTGAAGTTGATGTTTGCAGTAACATCGTCGCTGCAATCGTCGAAAGCCATGATATTTCCAGGAACTGCAGGCAGTGGTTGTTCACAACTGATGGTAACATCGGTGGGGATGTTGTAGAATAGAGGTGGTTCTGTATCAATAACAGATATGGTTTGTGTATAAGCAACAGGGTTGATGTTGCCACATTCATCAGCAGCAGTCCATGTCCTGATGCGGACGTAGGTTCCTGGGCAATCACCCGGAATGTTATTATCGCTGGTTAAGCTGATGATTACATCTGAGCCACACTCGTCTGTGGCCATAGGTTCAAGTGCCAATGCAGCAATGATTCCATCGCTGTCGTTACAGGAAAGGGTTGTATCCAGATCGCCTGGATTGGTATTCCAAAAAGGTGCTTCATTATCTGAAACCGTAATAATTTGTGTGTATTGATTTGGGTTTATGTTGCTGCAATTATCTGTTGCAGTCCACCTTCTCGTTCTTGTATAATTACTTGAGCAGCTTCCTTGTGTTATTTCATCAAATACCAAAACAACAGTAACAGTCCCGCAATTGTCGGTAGCAGTAGGTGCAAGGGCCAGCGCATCTACCAATCCTTCAGTATCATTACATATCAGGTTGCGATTCAGGAAATTTGGGGTTTGATCCCATATCGGTGCTGTGTTATCAACAATGGTTATTATTTGGGTATAAACTTCGCTTGTATTTCCACAGAAATCAGTCACAGTCCAGGTGTTAACATAGACGCCACTATTTGGGCAATCACCCGGTTCAAATGATCCTGGAACTTTTATCAAGGCCAGGTCCGGATCACAATTATCGATGGCCACAGGGACCAGGTTCTGTGCCATTTCAAAGCCTACCTGATCACCACATTGAATAGTTACATCCAGGGCTCCAGTTGCTGTTAACCATTCAGGCGCTTCATTGTCCTCAACAGTAATGGTTTGCGTTGCGGTGGCTGTGTTGCCGCAATAATCGGTGGCAGTCCAGGTGCGCACGATCTCACCACAGCCACCTTCAACCGTGTTTACGGTTTCTTCGAAAACAACTTCGATTGGTGTCAGGTCGCAATTGTCGGTTGCCGTTACAAGGGGCGGTTCCGGCAACTCATCACAGGCAACGCTAACATCCTCAGGAATACCAATAAACACCGGTGGGGTATCATCGATCACATTGATTAGCTGTTGGGCTATGACTGTATTGTTGCAGTCATCGGTAGCTGTCCAGGTGCGAATAATAGTGCCACAGCCATTCACAACATTACTTTCTTGATCAAACAAAACCTCAACCAAATCATCACAATTATCAATTGCAGTAACTGTAGGTGGATCTGGGATTTCATCGCAGGATACGGTTGTATTCTCTGGAACACCCATCAGCACAGGCGCCGAAACATCCTGGACCGAAATAAGTTGCACACAGGAATTGCTGTTTCCACAGGCATCCGTAGCAGTCCAGGTACGCTGAATGGTATAGGAATGTTCACATGGCCCCGTCAGCAATTCATCGTCCCAGGTGATAAGCGTATTGTCATCGCAATTGTCAATCGCAATAGCAAAACCTGTATTAGCCGGGTGATCAGATTCATCGCAGTCAATTGAAATATTGGGGGGACATATAATATCTGGTGCAATATTGTCGGTAATGGTGATCAACTGCGTATAAATGATGCTTTCATTTCCACATTCGTCCAAGGCAACAAAGGTATTGGTATATGATCCAGCATGTGTGCAATCGCCAGCTACGAAATCACCTGCTGTTTTAACCACTACTGGGTTACCATCGCAGTAATCACTAGCCACAGGAATCAGATTTTGGGCTACAGCAAGACCTTCTGTATCATCGCAATCGAGTGTGATATCCAGTGCAAAGTTTGGTGTAGTCCAAACAGGTGCTGCGTTGTCGAACACAGTGATGGTTTGTACAAAAGTTATCACGTTCCCACAGCGGTCTTCAGCTTCCCAGGTTCGTTCAATTATATATTCTGCTTCACAGTCACCGGGGATATTCAGTGTTTGTACCATCACAAGATTATCAATACCACAATTATCAGTGGCTTCTGGCTCAAGGCTAAGGACGTAGGCAATACCGTCAGCATCATCACATGAAATGTTTGCATCCAATGCGCCCAGTTCTGTAATCCATTCAGGGTTAACATTATCTATGACCGTAACAATTATTTCACATACGGATTCACACATATTTTGATCGGTTACTGTCAGGCTCAGTGTGAAGTTGCTATTACAATCCGGAGGTGATGTCAGACTGACTACGGCTTCATTTGCCGAACCTTCTATAGTTGCTTCTCCATTTGTTATACTCCATACGTAGTTTATCATTCCTTCTGGACCTGAGTAGACCAGACCTGAGTTATCGGGGCAAACTTCAATATTACCTTCAATGAGGCATACTGGAAGATCGTTTATCACAATGGTAGCTGTATCATTCAAGATTCGTGAACAATTATTATCATCCTCCACACTTACAAGTACATACTCAAAGATACCAGGTGTGGAGCTGGGGACAGTCAAGCTAACCGGATTGCCATCAGTAGATATTATACTAAGCAGTTCGTCTCCGTTGACCATATAATAAAAGGTATATGGTGGACTCCCGTTGAAGCCGGTAAACTGTATTTCAACATCTTCCTGATCAACACATATATCCTGCGAATCACTTATGCTTGCTATTGGAGCAGGTATTATATTAACCACCACTTCCGTAATAAAAGGGGGACAACCGTAACCATCGGTAACCATAAGTACATAAGTACCCTCATTTGCCATACTTGAATTTGGAATTACTGGGTTTTCTTCTTCTGAATAAAAACCATTTGGGCCGGTCCAAACAAATTGAATGGGTTCCATCCCTCCGGTTGTACCAGCATCGAAATAAATCGTATCACCTTCGCAAATCATCTCATTGGCCGTAGGTGCAGCAGCAGCCGGAATTGGCGATAACGTGCCGAATGAAATATCATCAAGTCCAAAATCATTACCTCCATAGTCCAGGTTAAGGTTTCTAATCCTGATAACAGCAGTTGTAGCTGAACCTGAATTCCAAAAAGGAGTACTGTAAAAACGGACCCAGTTTGACAGGCCTACCATTCCCTCAGATGTCGGTTTTTCGGCATAGTCAAGATCAGCAATGCTGCCAACCAGTTGACCGTTGACCTCAAACTGCAATCTTGCGGGCGAAACAGGATTAAGATTCATGGCCCATGCACTGAAATAGTAGTCAGTATTTGGAACAACATCAACGGTTTGCTGCCATATAATCCGTTCTCTGAAATTTCCTGAACCTGGTGGATCTTCAACTAAGTTCGTGCCTCCATTCAGCATCAAAAAGTTCCTTGGACCTTCAGTATTGTTTGTTCGGTCACGCCCATGGAAATGTGGGTGATAGCCCTCAGGTAGATTTGGATAATTTGTCCATGCATTTGTATTTACGGCGTATTTGCCCTCCGGATGCAACCCACAATCTATTTCACCCCAATTATAAGGTGGCTCAACATCCCAATAACCTTGATTCTGCACATATTCATTAAAAAAACTTGGATTGTTCGGGTCAAAATTGGTAAAGCTGCCATCAATTACCAGTTCATTGGCAACCAAAACATAGGCATCATTTGAACAATTGAATGCATTGGTAACGATCACACTATATACACCAACTTCATCCACCTCAATTGAATGGGTGGTTTCACCTGTACTCCATAAGTAAGTATGCCCAGGGGGGTCCGGATGTGCTGTGAGTAAGACTTTGCCTGGTACAGAGCAATAATCAGCAGTGATATTTGCATTTGCAACAGGTGCCATTTCAACTGTTACTGAATCTCTACCCGGGCAGCCTGTGTTTTCATCAAAATAGGTGGCTATATAAGTGGTTGTCTCTGCCTGGTACACATTTGTCGGATTGCTTTCGGTAGATTCAAAACCTGGCGGGATAGATGACCATACAACTGCTGCTTCGGGAGATGTGCCACTGATGTTCACATTGTCGATAGCCCAATACCATCCCCAATATGCATTGTATCTGAAACGAATATATGTTGTTGCACTTTGGGGAGATCCAAGAGAAACCTCTACATAATTGAAATTCTGACTTCCACCCTGATTTTGGGTGAAAACTATAACTTCTTGCCAGTTAACGCCATCTGTAGATATTTCAACACGAGCCCGGTCCGATGCATAATAGCGTCTGAAATGATGATAGAAGCTTAATGTTACGGTTGTATATCCAACAGTATTAAAGACTGGTGAAATTAATTCAGTATGGGTGTAACCTGACCCACCTGGATGGCCTTGAGCATCGCTGTTTGATAGATAAAAATGGGTATTATCATTTGATCTGAAAGTAGCACCACTTTGGCTATATGGACTTGGCCTACGTGTCCATGCTGCAGCGTTAGGGTTACCCCCTGCAGAAAGGTTTTGTGTTGTCCAGCCAGTAGGGGTTGAATTGAAATTAGAAGTTAAAATAGAGGTGGGCAATGAGGCGCCAATATCGGAGGATGAAAACAAGTCAAATGCTTCTCCCTGGCATATTTGTTCTTTTGATGCTGACACAACTACTTCTGGCGCAGGTATTACAACCACAAAGAGTTGATAGGATGAAAGGCTGTTGCATTCGTTGGCTGACAAATTATAAACATAGACTACGGTGATCGGATCGGATGTAGTATTAACCAATTGTTCATTGATGCTGCCTGTGCCTGATCCCGGAGGATTTGATATACCCGGAACAGCTGCACGGGTCCATTCAAAGGTTGTACCTGATACCGGCCCGGTAGGGGTGTAGGTGAAAAATTCTTCGCTACAGATTGTTTCATCAGGAGGTGGACTATCCATGGTTGGTATTGGATAAACCACAACTGTAACATATTGAATATTACTGCATCCGTTTGCCGTGAGTGTAAATTCATATGTGACTGTAATTGGTTCATTTGTTTCATTGAAGAGAATTTCATTTATTTCTCCAACACCATTTTCAGCAGGGTTACTGATACCAGGTATTGCCAGGCGCTCCCATTCAAAAAGCACATCCTGAGTCAAACTTTGCGGAATATAATTAAACTCTGTATCACTGCAAATGGCGCCAGAAGCCAAAGAAGTGCTTAATTCAGGTATTGGATTTACGATAATGGTAAAGGTTGTTTCCGAACCCGCACAGATGTTGGCTGTAGGGGTAATGGTTATCAAGGCCATAATAGGTGCATATGAAGCATTGGTTGCTGTAAAAGCAGGAATGTTACCGGTGCCGCTCGCAGCCAGGCCTATATTTGTATTGTTGTTCTCCCATGTAAATTCAATGCCAGCAAAGTTTCCGGAAAGGACTGTTTCAGCAATTTCATCACCTTGGCAATAATGCTGGTCATCTATTGGATCAACTGCTGGAGTTGGATTCACAGTGATGGTAAAGTTGTAGGGGAGGCCATCACACTCATCAAATGACGGGGTAATGGTAATGGTAGCAAGAATAGGTGTATTGCCGTTATTGATTGCAGTGAACGAAGGGATGTCTCCTATTCCTTCAGCTGGCAAGCCAATAGCTGTATTGTCATTTTCCCAGAAATAAACGGCTTCTGGGATAGGGCCACCAATTGGTGTTAAAGATGCAGTTTCTCCATTGCAATAGATCTGATCATCAATAGCATTTACGGTGGCTGCAGGGTACACGGTAATGGTATATGAAATTGTTGGCCCTGTGCAGTTTGCTGCCATTGGAACGATGTTGATGGTAGCCACAATAGGAGCTGCTGTGCTGTTGGTGGCGGTGAAGGCTGGAATGTTACCGCTTCCGCTGGCAGGCAAGCCTATAGCCGTATCGCTGTTGGTCCAGGCAAAAGCAGTGCCTTCAACAGAACCAATTAATTCAACTTCTTCAACCATAACACCATTACAAACCGCTATGTCATCAATTGGATCAAGCAAGGGTAGAGGTTTCACATCCACAGTAATATACTGTACATTATCACAGCCATTGGCACTGAGTGTATATTGATAAACAACGGGGATGACCTCGTTTGATGTATTGATCAGTACCTCATTCGGATTTCCCGTTCCCCATGCTTCCGGATTACTTATACCTGTAACTTCAGGTCTGTACCACTCAAATGTTGTGCCGGAAGTACCGCTTTGCGGATTGTAAGTGAAAGTGGTATTGCTACAGATGGCTTGTGGATTCAGGGTGGTAGTCAAGGTGGGAATTGGATTCACAGTTACGACCACACTATAAGAAGAGGTGCTGTTGCAACCACTGGCATTGATTGTGAAAATATAGGTAACTTCTACCGGATTAACGCCTGTATTTACAAGTGTTTCCATTGGATTTCCGGTACCTGAATTTGCCGGGTTTGAGATCCCAGTCACAGCGGCACGGCTCCAGTTAAAAACAGCTGGGATAATATTGCTTTCTGGCTCATAGCTGAACTCCGTTCCACTACAAATGGGACCTGGTGTGAGTGTGCTGGTAAGTTCAGGTGATGGCAAAACAGTAATAGTGAAGATTAACTCCAACCCTGTACAGCCCTGGGCTGTTGGGGTAACGGTGATGGTAGCCACAATGGGTTCATGGCCAGAATTGGTGGCAGTAAAGGCTGGAATATTGCCGGTACCGCTTGCAGCAAGTCCGATTGCGGGGTGGCTGTTTGTCCATGCATAAGAAGTACCCGAAACCGGCCCACTTAAGGGTATAACAGGAACAGCAGCCCCGTCGCAATAGGTATTGTCGCTAACAGGATTAACCGAGGGCGAAGGCTTCACACTAACCACTACATGCTGAACGTTCTCGCATCCATTGGCGCTGAGTGTGTATATATAAGTAACGTTAACTGCAATATTGGTTGTATTGATTAACACCTCGTTGGGATTACCTGTTCCAGATGCTGGTCCTGTTGGTTCAATGCCTCCTACAGTAGGACGTTCCCAGCTGAAAGTTGTTCCGTTGGTATTGCTGGTTGGGTTATAACTGAATGTTACTCCACTACAGATTGAAGGGGGTGTAAGGCTACTGGATAAAACCGGAGTTGGGTTAACAATCACATCTACATTGTATGATTGAGAGCTCACACAGCCTTCAGCTACAAGGGTATAAACATACCTTACAGTAATGGGTGATGTAGTGGTATTGGTAAGGATTTCCATTGGATTTCCCGTGCCATTGGTACCAACAGGCATAATACCGCTTACTGAAGCCCTACTCCAACTGAAGTTTGTTCCGGCTACATTGCTTTCCGGCTCATAATCGAAAAGAGTACCACTGCAGATATCTGGTGGTGTGAGGGTACTGGTAAGCACAGGTGAAGGGCTCACTACCACTGCAACCTCATACACTGTTGGGTTTGCACAGCTAGCTGCTGTAAGGGTGTATTGATATATAACCGTCACAGGTTCAGATGATGTACTGGTAAGGGTTTCATTGGGGTTTCCGGTTCCAGAGGTGCCGGGTTCAACAATATCAGCCAATGTTTCGCGGGTCCAATTAAATACGGTCCCGGGGGTAAGACTTTGGGGTGTATAGCTGAAGATATGACCACTACAGATACCTGGAGCAGTAAGGCTGCTGCTTAACTCAGGTATGGGCCTTACCACAACATTCACATTGAATGTAGTAGGATTGGTGCACCCATTAAATGAAACTGTGTATTCATAGGTAACGCTGATTGGCAATGCAGTTGTGTTGGTAAGCACTTCCATGGGGTTTCCGGTTCCAGCGTTTTCCGATTCGGCAATACCGCTAATTGCAGCACGAAACCAACTAAATGTTGCACCTGTTACATTGCTCGAAGGTGAATAATTAAATATTGCACCGCTGCATATAGCCGGGGGAGACAAACTGCTTGTGAAATTGGGTATAGGATTGACAGTAAGGGCCAAGTCATAACTTTCGGGATTATCACATCCATTTGCGGATAATGTGATTAAATAATGAACTGTACGTGGTGCACTGGCTGAGTTAGTTAGTGTTTCACTGATGTTGCCAGTGCCAGAACCGGTTGTTGGTGTTATATTGGGAATGGCAGCCCGGGTCCAGTTAAATGTGGTACCAGGCGTTTCGCTTGTCGGTTCGTAGAAGAATGGATTACCGGTGCATATGTTTTGGGAGTCAAGACTGCTTGAGAGGTTGGGAATGGGGTTAATGGTTACCTTAACTTCTTCAATAATTGAACAATTGTTGGCATAGAGGGTGTAAACGTAAATTACCTCAATAGGCAGGGCAGTGGTGTTGATCAATGTTTCATTGATGCTTCCTGATCCATTGGCCTGGGGATTACTGATGCCTGCGACCTCTGCCCTGTACCATTCAAAACTGGTACCACTCACCGAACCATTAGGTACATAAACAAAAGGTGATCCGCTGCAGACAGGATCGGGGTTCACCGTGGAGCTTAGTTGGGGCGTGGGGTTCACAGTTATGGTAACTTGAATAGGTGGGCCTTCGCAATTATTTGCGATTGGGGTAATGGTAATGGTCGCCACCACAGCTGCATTGGTTGTATTTACAGCTTCGAATGGCGCAATGTCACCCTGACCACTTTCGGCTAAGCCAATTTCAGGGGTATCATTGGTCCAGTTAAAACTGGTGCCTGAAACAGTGCTGTTGAAACCAATTGCCAGTGTAAGTTCATTGTTACAAACGGCTTGTGAGGATGGAATGGCCGTAGCAACAGGGATGGGGTGTACAATCCAGCTAACCAGTGTTTCCCAAACTGTTTCGGTACATCCTGCCCCACTGCTGCAGCCAGTTCGGCGACCCTGTATTAACACCACACCGGCTTCTGTTGTATTAATTGCACTGCCAGGTGTATAGGTTAGCCAGTTAGAGCCATTGTCAATGCTGTACCGAAAATGATCAGAACAGCCTACTCCTCCGCTGCCAGGCGTAAATGTGGCACTCAGTTGTTGACCCAGACACACTTCATCGGTGTCAGGTAGGCTCTGCAATAAGGACGGCCCAGCAGGTTGAGCAACGATTACCCATGAAGCCAGCTCCACCCATTCAGTGGAACTACATCCCGTGTTAATGTCACATCCGGTTCGACGTCCTTGGATACTTAGTGTATTGCCCTCAAGTCCGCCAGTGCTAATGTTATTGCCAGGAGTGTAATCAGTCCAGTTTGAGCCATCAGAGCTATAACGATACACATCATTGCAACCAACTCCACCACTTCCCGGATTGAAAGTAGCATCAACCGGCTGACCTTCACAAACAGCATCCAGGTTAGGATTTTTCATATCTAATGATGGTCCTGAAGGCTGGGCAACTACTGTCCAGCTCACCATATTATACGATGAGGTATTGCATCCTGCCCCATTGGCGGTTCTGCGGCTGCGGATGCTGTTTGTTCCAGCAACGGCATCAAAACTGGGTACTGAAGTTGACCAGCTGCTCCAGCTGCTTCCGTTGTTGGTTGAATAGCTGTATTCATCTGCTGTGGTTCCGGTCCCACCCGAACCCGGCGAAGTGGAAGCAGTTAATTCCTGTCCGGCACACACTTCATCCACATCAGGTACCCTTGTCAGAGCAGGTGGCTGTGGTTGAGGCACGACTGTCCAGCTCACCATATTATACGATGAGGTATTGCATCCTGCCCCATTGGCGG
>CALAZZ010000117.1 GCA_937926515.1 uncultured Bacteroidales bacterium
AGAGCCTGTATCGGCCAGCTCACCATTGAAGGAGAAGCCTACGGCCGGTTCAGGGTTGATCACCACTGTGGCCATGTAGGGCTCATAGTCTGCCGGTGAGCAGCCATTGCCATCCACAATGGAAGTGATCTGTACTTCATAAGTGCCTGCTTCGAGAAGGTCGCTGAACAATATGTCACCAAGCATTACATCTGTAGCAACACCGGGCATTTCGTTCACTGTCCACTCTATATGGAAAGGTTCAACACCTGACCAAATGTGTGAAAGAGTTACAGTTACCTCTTCGTCATAGCAATATACAAATTCAGAGCCTGTATCGGCCAGCTCACCATTGAAGGAGAAGCCTACGGCCGGTTCAGGGAATACCGTTGCCATGAAATCAGCAAAATTCACACAACCGTTTTCATCGGTATAGGTATAGGTGAGCGTATAAATTCCACTTTCAACACTGGAAGCATCAAATATACCATCCTCAACACCTGGTCCACTGTAGACACCTCCTTCAGGCATTCCACCTGTCAGGGTAACTACTTCATCATAGCAGACAAAAAGATCATCCGGAGCGGTCACTTCAGGCAGTGGGTTCACTGTAATAAAGAATGTACAGGAACCTTGCGCATTGTTCTCATAAGTGAAAGTGTAGGTAATTTGATGTATTCCAACGCCGGCATCGGCAGCTGTAAATACATTACCACTTACACCAGCACCTGTATACACCCCACCGGCAGGATACTCACCTTCAATACCTGAAAGCATGAGCGGATCTGCATCTACACACAAATCAAAATCATCCGGACACCTGACATCAGGCAAGAGGGTTATCACACCATCCACAGTGCCATCAATATTATTGACGCCACCAGGGCTGGCAAGGATTCCTTCCAATATGATCAAATCGTAAGTATCCGGTAAATTTGGTGTATTAAGCACAAATGTTGCAACATTACCATTATAACCTTCAAAGAGTGCATTAGTCAGTGAGGTACTAATCAATCTCAACACATTTCCAGGTAACACAGATGCAATAACTTCATGATCATCAGCTCGATCTGTCAATTCCACCGAACCTACTACATATGTAAAGCCATCAGGGAGTTGAAAATCAACCTGGAATGCAGTGAAGTCCTTGGTATTATCCACTTCAAACTCAATCGTAACAGGGAATTCAACCAGTTGTTCTGCATCATGTGCGATCATAATATTCTTATGTGCCAGTGTAATCGTACCATCTTCAACACCGGTACGAATATTACCAAGACCCAGATTAATTATTTGTGCATTAGCAAACGGTGCAATGATGACATCATAAACTCCCTCATCGCCGGCAGCATTCAAAACAACGGTTGCAACAGTACCTTCATTACCACTAAAGAGAGCATTGGTCAATGAAGAGCTTAAAAGCCTAAGGACATTTCCCGGCTGAACTGAAGCACTAATGGTATGATCATCTGCACGGTCTGACAATTCAACAGTACCTTCGAAAGTAAATCCGGCTGGTAGTTCTATATCAACCTGGAATGCAGTAAACTCCTGTGTATTGCTGATGGCAATCTCAACCTCAATAGGTCTGTTACAGAAACCTTCAGCATCCACAAATTGTATAATATTCTGATGTGGCAGGATAGTTAGCCAACCATCAATAGTTCCTGTGAGAATGTCGCCACCTGCTTGGTTACTGATAATGGCATTTGATACAGGTGCATGATAGGTATCTGCCACCAAAGGGGTAGTAAGTTCAAAGGTAGCCACAGGACCTTCGTTTCCAGTGAATAACGCATTTTCATCCAGATCTGCAGCAAGAATTCGAAGTACGTTACCTATAACGGAAGCTGTGATATTATGAGTAGCACTAGCACGATCGGTCAAGGCAATTGAACCGGGAACATACGCAAAACCGGCAGGGATGGTAACATCCAGCTGGAATGCACTAAATTCCTGAGAATTCGTTATTGCTACAGGAACTGTCATGTTATTCTCAATGAGCACCTCTGTATCAACAACTTCAATGATATTCACATGGTCAAGTATGGTGATTTCACCATCATCTTCATCAGATAAAATATTCTGACCTTGTGCATTAGCCACAATGGCCACATCAAATTCGATGGGATAGAATCCGGCGACAGCAACAAAATCAAGAATAAATGTAGCTACATTACCATTATTTCCATTGAATGGTGCATTGGCACCCGAAGTTGCAAATAAGCGCAGGATATTACCGGGAAGTACCTGTGCCAACAAATTGTGGTCATCTTCTCTTCCAGCAAAGGCAGCACTTCCAGTTTGATAGGTAAATCCAACCGGTATCTGTATGTCAAATTGGAATGCAGTAAATACACTTGAATTCAATACTTCAACTTCAATGAGAACTTCCTCCTCATCCACATAGGCAGAAACATCGTGTATAATAGCAATATTTGTTTGAATACCCCATTCGTCATTGAATTCGGTGTCGCCTTCAACCAACCCCACCCTATTAGGCAGTGCATTAGGCCATTCGAGCACAGTGGCTGCATTTTTATAGGCATACTTATACTCATAGGTTCCGAGTGGTAATTGCAGGGTAAGGGTGTAGATCATGGAAGCACCAACACGTTCCATCATATAATCTTCATCATCTCCTGGTTCAGGCCACATTGGGCCAGTCAGATATACATCGTGTGTAGCTGGATTGAATCCGCCTGCACCAGTCATATCTACATTAAACGTCACATCAAATAATTCGGTCAGTTCAATGAAGTTAGCAGTGTAGGCCAGGTTCTGTGCAGGCATGTTGAAGTTAAACGGATTTGCCGTGCTTATCACTTCATCATCCTGTGTCCAGTTTAAGAACTCCCATCCAAAGTTAGCGTTGGCCAACAGACTGACAGAAGCTCCAGCAGGACGAGGAATGCCGGCACCAATAACAGATCCGGCACCTTCAGGATTGATTGTTACATCTACAGTATATGTCGGTATCAGTGAGAAGTTGGCCGTAACAACAATGTTTTCGGCAGGCATATTGAAAGTGGCAACCGTATTATTTGGACCACTTGTAACCGCTCCTGCAGGCAAGTCTTCCCAACCATCAAATTGATAGCCCATTGCAGGCGCAGCAGTCAATACAACCTCTTCACCTTCCTCAAATGGGCCAGCTTCTTGTCCATTAACAACGCCACCCATAGCCGGGACTACGATCACATCAACTGTAAAAGTAGGAATAAGTTCAAAATGTGCCGTAAACTCAAGGTCTTCTGCCGGCATCAAGAAGTTATGCGGATTGTCTCCAATAACGATCCCATCGCCATCTGTCCAATTAAGGAAAGTATAACCATCGGCAGCAACAGCAGTAATTTCAACAGCATCACCTTCTTCATAAGTGCCGCCACCGTTGGCAACACCACCTGCAGCAGGATCAACAAAAAGATCAACTGTGTAAGTGGGGACAGCACTCTCTTCAAAATGTGCTACCAGATTCACATCAGCAGCAGGCATATTGAAAACATAGGGATTATCATCTGAAACAAAACCACCTTCGTCATCTGTCCATTCCACAAAATCAAATCCCGCATTGGCATTTGCTGTCAAGGTGACTTCATCACCCTCTTCATAGGCTCCGGTCCCATCAACAGTACCTGAACCAACAGGTTCGACATCCACATTAACATCAAATTGAACAGGTTCATCACCGGTTATCGTTAACGTACCGGGAATGGCCTCATCCAGAATATTCGCACCGCCTGGATCACTAAGGATTGCAATGTGTGCTCCCAGCGGATAAACTCCTGGGGCCATATCCTGATCAATATTAATACGTACCCTAAACAACCAACCTTCATCACCAAATATAATGGATTGGTTAAAACTGGCACTTAGTGTAATGATCCTTCTGGGCAGACTTGGAGGAATATTCGCACTCACCTGATGATCCCAAAGACGATCCAGATTTGTTTGTATAGCACCGGGTCCCGGAGTATAGCTCACATCATCAGGGATGAGGATCTCTAACTGGTGACCAACTATTACGTCCTCGGTATTTTTGTTCATCTGTATTTCAAGATAAACCTGATCACCAGGCTCAGCAGTAACATCACCAATAATAAGAACATTCTGGCCTAAAAGCCAATCGCTACTAATAAAAAGCAGCAAGATCATTAATAGTCGTAGTATTTTCATAGGTTTTATGTTTTATAAATTTATAATCATACTTTGTTTTAAACTTTATGTACCTGGAAAAGAACGAATTTATGTTAAGAACAAGTCTGCCGGCATCCGCAAGCGGGCCGGCAGACTGTGCTTGTTCTCATTTTCGAGAATCCGGGTACATGACAGTTTTACCTACTTAATGATTACTACTTTAACCTCGCTTCTGAACAATTCTCCACGTTGGTTTTCAGGCATAGCAGTCATCTGCAGGAAGTAAACACCAGGATTCACAACTGCAGCATCTGTTAATGTGATCGGATACATTCCTTTGCTGAATACAGCATCGGCAAGATCAGCCACAACGCGGCCCGACATATCGAGCAAGCGCAGGTTAACTTTTGCATCAGTTGGTAGGGTAAAGTTGATGGTAAGGTCACTCAGGTTACGTGTTGGGTTAGGATACACTGCAAGTGTAAATTCGCCCTTAGTAGCTCCATGTGTGTTCACCTCAACTTGTTTTCCAATATTGGCAGCGAATACTTCGCCCCATCCTATTTGTGATACACCACTTACAGACATCAGATCAATCATACCGGCAGGTATCACCTGGTTGTCCATACTGAAGATCATACCGGTAATGGTGTAACCATCAGATTTGTAAACCAATTGATATCCTTCAAGAGCCATCTCAAGATTTACGGCATCCATATTGGTGCCTTGCAGTTCGAACTGCAATCCACTCAGGGTACCATCGCTTTCGAACCTGATCATATCAGGAGTAAGATAGATATCAGCAGTATTTGACTGTGGTGCAGCTTTGGAGCCTCCATCAAGGATATACTGGATCAGCATAACAACGTCTAGTACGTTCACATCGCCATCTTCGTTGAAGTCAGCTGCATCCTCAACACATGGTGTTGGATTTGCCGAGTCCATAATGTATCCGATAAGTATGCTCACGTCTTGAACGTTGATCACTCCGTCGCAATTCATATCACCAAGCCTGTAGGTGGTAAATTCAACCTCTTCAGCAGGGCTGTAATTGGCCGGGCCACAAACTGTACGAACCTCAACAGTATAATCGGTATCAGGTGTTAGATCCATCAAGTTCACAAAAGTATCAGTTGTGGCTGTCCAAGCACCACCGTCTACACTGTATTCATAACCAACAGCACCTGCAACGGCACTCCAGCTCACTGTAGCACGTTTAGCAGTAACACCGCTGTAATCAAGGTCATCAACAATGTCACAATCAGCAAATGTAGCCGTTACAGCAACATCCTCATCCATTGTAACATTGATTGTTGTATTAGCTGAGGTTACATCACCACTCCATCCCTGGAAAATACCAGCAGGTGAAGCAACAAGTGTAAGAACAGTACCGCAATCAACAGTGACAGGTGCAGTATAAAGGACTCCATTTACAGTCACTGAACCAGGTCCTTCAATATCAACTGTAAGTGTGTACTCATCGAGTTCATACTTTGCTGTGAAGTGACGGTCACCGTAAGGTATATTGGTAATGGTGTGTACCAGATCGGTTGAGATCAGTGTGTTACCTTCATACCATCCTAGGAAGGTGTAGCAGTCGTGTTCAACAGCAGAGAGGGTAACGTTATCACCGATCACATAAGTGCCACCACCGCTTTCACCGCCAAGATCAGCAGGATCCGTATCGGTAGTTACAGTGAACGGTACTTTCTCGTATACGGCGATGAATGTAGCATCTCCGGTCAGTGTGTAGTTGAATGTAGGTGGCAGTACGAATACAAATCCATCTTCATTGGTGTAATGCTTGAATGCATAAGCCGGACTGCTACTCATGGTTGTAATCTCCATTGGGTACGGTGCATCAGCACAATAGTATGGACCAGGAACATCAGAAGAAATTGTTCCAACTGATGGATCTGGATTATCGAAACTATCAAGAGCAGTGTACAATGTCAATTCGAACTCAATCGGAGTCACATTATAATGCGCATATATAGTTACATCATAAGTTCCCGGCAAGTCGGTCATATAAGGCTCAGGAATTACAGGGATAAAGAAGAATGGATTGGTTACATTCGCCGGCGGTACGCTATTATCAACAACAGGAATCAATCCGGCTGCATCATAGGTAAAGCGGTCAAATGTATAGATGAAACATTCGTCCTCATCGCTATATGGGCTACGAGCCTGCAGGCTAAACGGATCATCTTCTATGGTATAGGTAGTAACATCTGAAGGACTATACATACCATTTGCAATTCTTACCTCGCCATAACCAGCATGAGCTGATGCAATGTATAGGTCATACTCAATTGCAGTATAGTGTGCAGTCGCAACAAATGTTTGTCCTACAGCACCACCAACCATATCCACAGTGTTATCTGACGACATCTGGCCATCAAGTAAGAGGCCATTAGCCATGCCGGCACCGCGTTGTAAAGTCCAGTGTGAGAATTCATATCCAGGCATTACAACTTCTTCCCAAATATCGGCATGTGTTCCATGTGCAAAGGTACCACCATGTTCACTTCCTCCAACCTCACTGATATTGGCGTAAGTATCACCAAATCCAACAGGGCTGGCCTGAGTGATCAGGTTATAGGCTGGGAACATCGGATCAGAAGCTTGACCGAAGATTGCACAGATGGTAATCTCATCAGCATATTGTGCGGGCACTTTGTAATCGAATGTGTAGAATCCAGGATAAACAGTCATTCCATCGAACGGATTGATCTGTACGCCATGGAATACACCCTGACCTTCATCTTCACCGATCATCACATTGATGAGGCGGAATCCCGGGTTAGGAGTAACGGTAATGGTAACCACATCATCAAAGATATATGGTCCAGCAGGGATGTCAATAGTACCACCAAATACAGGTGACCCAAGTGTTTCCCCTACAATATAAGGATTACCATTAGTAAATGGGAATGAATTAATTCCGGGTGTACGCAGCATTGTACGGGTACATTCTGCAAGATCCACCTCAATTTCCTGGAAGTTTGCAGTCAACGTAATATTTGGCAAATGGAGAGGCATGCTAAGCGTAAGCGGGTTCTGAGTACTCTGGAAGGGTGTCAGTGAAATGCCGCTAGCAGTCCAGTGTGAGAATTCCCATCCCGGTTGTGCAAACGGTTGTCCGCTATGAGCACGTGTAGCAACAGTGAACGACTGACCGGCAGTATATGCACCGGCACCTGTTAACTGGTATGCAGTTCCCATTGGGTTGTCGGCCAACATCACATTACCCGTTGGAGGCACGTAAGTGTTCCTGAAACGAGCTGTCAGGTAAAGATCTCCATAAATGCTCAGACGGTTGTATACCTCATCTGGTGATACCTGGGTAGCACCGATGAACCAGCCATCAAATACCCAATTTTGAGTAGCAGGAGCACTTGAACTCTTCACTGCTATCATGGAAAGGGCTGTATTCGGTTCGAACCAACCGGCAGTTGTACGACCTGAGTTGCTATCAACAAAACCAAGTCCATCAGTGGCATCGTCCTCATCCCAGAAACCGAACAACATCGGAATATCGAAATCAGGCAACTGAACAGATCCGGGTGTGCTGGTGCCAACAGTACCACCATAAGGAGGTATGCTTTGGCCAGCGGCAGGAATAGTCACTGCATCGGCTTGAACAAAGAAGCGTTTCACTCCGATAACTGCCCTAAGGTTAACAGGCCAGCAACCTACAACATATTCCCAAACGGTAACATTATTGTCATTATAGCGAATCGGATCAGGCATTATGCCACCCACTTCGTCATCACCGGTATAAACCGGTATCTGATTACCAAATTCATCGACGAAACCGTAAGTGAAGAATTCAGGTTCCGGGTATACAGTAATGGTCAATACTTCGCCTGGGGAGAAGTCCTTAGGAGTTGGGCTGTTAAACCAGTTGTCACCACCCTGTTCGATAAGGATTGAACCCATTGCGGCAGGATCAGAGTTAACCAGTACATCATTGTCAACGCTGATCGCGATGTCATTCTTCCATTCGAATATCGCACGTAAACGATAATTCTGAGTAGGAATAAAGCTGTAAACCAAATCGGTTGACACATCAAACCACATTTCAGTTTCGGGGTTCCATCTCTCCCATTTTATGAACGTGTATTGACAAGGTACATCCAAAGGCTCAACCGTAACAGGGAAGTGTGCTCCAACACCATTCGGGTTGCCGTAAACAAACATAGCCCATTCATAATCATTAAGGCCATCAGGAGTGAAGATACCAGCATCTTCCACACCTGTGGCAAGGATATTGCTTACGAACAAGGTTGTAAACTCAATATCAGTAATGTTTGGAACAACCTCTTCGTCATAATTTGTACCCTGAGCTGCAGCATATACCATAGGTTGGAAAATACAGAACCTTACTCTAACATCAAAAATATCCAGATGTTCCATATCACCCTCAACCACTATTGTCAATGTAGCAGAATGCTGAGTGGGATCCATTATTTCAGCTAAGACAGGTACATTTTCGACTATACTACCGTTAAAATTAGTTGGTACATCATAGTCGAAACCATTTATATAATATCCAGCTGCGGGTGTGGCTGTAATAACTACTGTAGTGCCATGGACTTTCCCTGAACCACCACCAGTAATCGTACCACGTTCAGGATAATTTCCCTCACCTAAGCAATCAACTGCCGTTGTATTAACAGTATAGGTATTCTTAGCAAAGTGCGCACGATAAACCAGGTCTTCGTCACAGTCAGGTGCCAGGGTAGCAGGATTCCATGGGAATTCCTGATCAAACCAGTTAACACCATTCTGAGGATTTACAAATGGAGGCGTACTTGCAAGATTTGTAAATGATCCGCCACCATTGAAGCTGCGGCTCCAGTGTGTCCAGTGGTATCCTTCACCTTCAACGGCTTCCATATTAAATGTAGAACCAGGATTATCAATAACATAAGGAGTAGTTTTCTTCACCAGTCCATAACCAGGGCCAGGTACAAGTGGCGGATAAGTAACGAGATCATCAAAGCCATTATCAAACACAACGTTATTTACATTACCCGGACGAGTTCCAAACTCATCAACCGGCCAAGGAACAACATCAACTAGAAGATCATACTCACAGGTAGTTGTCCAGGTCCAGCCCAAAGGCAATATGGTGGTGCCATCAATTTGAACATAATGGTCTGGGTTATCAGCACCAAGCACATTACATCCGTTGACCATGTCAATAAATCCATATTCAAATGGAGCCGGTCCATCAAATTTGTTCATCAGCACACGATATTCGGTGCAGTAGAGCATCTGATCCGGATCAGGTGTCAAAATGATGGTCATTGGACCAACACCGGGTACAAAATCATCAGCTTCAGCATCGAAATCAATATCAACCCAGCCACCGTCATATTTCTGTAATTTGAACTTATGCTGTGGACTGTCCTCAGTGCCGAATTCAGCACCTGAAAGGTATCCTACAGGGTTAACGAATTCAACCCTGATTTCACCATTATCAGCGCAAATGCTTACCTCATCACCGGTTGGGAATACAGTCGGTAAGGTTGCATCACATTCTGTAATGGTACGGAAATAGACCATATTATCAAGCTCATAGGCTGAGGTATTCATTTCGTCGAATACGACAGGATCAACACTTTCAGCATCCAGCGTGTAAACCACATTGGGGCCGGGGTTCAAACCGGTACCAGGACGATAAATATTGTTGAATCCAATGCGATAGAGGTTGTTGTATTCCAAATCACCTGATTGTGGGAATACGCTGATCATATTTCCACTGCGGGTAGAGTTAAACGGAATGGTTACCCAACCACCATCATATACTTGCAAGGTTACAAAGTCGCCCAAGTCATTTGTAGGCAACACCTGATTGTTCACAGTGCGTACAGCACGGTTGAAGGCAATGCTCAAATCAATTTCGATTGGCACATCTTCAACAATATAATCACTAGCAGTTGCATCAAATGGGTGCTCAACACTTCTGTCAGTTACATAAGTAGGACTGAACATGGCATACCAAGGTGGCAGCACATCAAAGGTCCGGGTCACTACATCGCTGCAATATGTTGGAGCCAGGTCATAGGTAACAGTAAGTGTTACTACGGCAGGTCCAATGCCAATGAGCTGTGTATCAAAGGTGAATGATGAATTAGAAGTGTGAGGTCCGGTTGTACCGGAAGTAGAACCTTCTGTACCACTAACTTCCCAGTCATAATATGCTAAGCCAGCATGAGGAGGTGTAGCAGAAACATGAGAACCATATATAGTCAGATCATCATCGTAATAAGGATCGGTAATGTTTCCAATACTTGCAACAGGAGTATGGTTCACTGTTACATACACTTCAGTTCTAAATTCACTAACACAACCGGCTGCAGATACTGACTCGGCCCATGCAGTTGTAGTACCGGGCAATGTACGTGTAGGAGCGGTAGTGGTGGTTGATCCAAACTGGGATGTATAATAAACCACACTGACCCCACCGGCACCGGGTGCAGCTGTAGCTGTATGTGGGTCACCGTCATAACAAACCTCAAGATTGTCGGCTATGGGAGCTTCAGGGCGGGGATGAACGGTAACAGTAGCTGTTGTAGTAACAACGCAGCCGCCATCAGTTACAGCTTCAACTAAAATCACGTGTGTACCAACTCCGGCTGATTCCGGGTCAAAGGTACAAGGAGAAGCACATGTAACACCGTCACCTGTAACCGTAAGTGTATAGACAGTACCAGGATGGTCAAGAACTACATCAGGAAGAACAAGTGTAACAGGATCGTCATATACACAATAGTCAGTATCCAGACCAAGGTTGGCTTCAACAATATCGAATGCAACACCCTGGAAGACTACGGTCAGTGTTCCTGAATGTACAGGGCCACCGCAGCTTGTGCTCTCAACAATTGCTTCTTCGGTATAGAACCAGGTGAGTTCATATTCACCAACCATATCAGCTACAATGCTGGCATTGGGATCAAACTCATCAGGTGTAAAGGTAAGGTCACCAGGTCCGGTATAAGTCCATTCTCCTCCTGTAGCATACATAGGTGTAGGCGTGGCAGTGAGTGTAATGGTTCCGCCAAGGCAGATATCCGCGCTTGCATCCACTTCCACAGCAAAGTGGTCTTCTTCAAGAATAACCATCTCGATAATATTGCTATCGTGCCAATCCGGTGCAGGTGGATCGTAAGGATCACATTCGCATGAGATCAGGCGTGCCTGACGTTTGTACCAGGTTGTTTCGGTAAGCTGTGGTAAGGTGTAGTGACGTTGGTCATCAGCACCAAAGCCGGTAGAAATCCACGTAACACCAAGGCCACCGCCAATTGAAGCGGTTGACTTCAGCCATCTGTATTCCACATCACAACTTTCGTTTGGTGGTATCGGCAACCATTCCACATCGTCTTCACCGCGGATCACAAGTCCGGCAGGAATTGTGGAGCACCATACGGTTTTTACTTCTCCATTATATAAAGGAGGAAGGATTTCGTTTTTGGTGATGTAGGGCTGACCCAGGATGGTGATGTCATGAGATACAATCTCTGAAGCGCATCCATTGCAATTCACAACCTGAGCGGTTACCTCATGTTCTGAAGTTACTGTTACAACGCCCCAATCAGCCGGGTCAAACAAATAGGTGTACGTATCCGTGAATGTACCGGCCCAGCTTCCATCCACCCACCATGTTACCACATTGGGGCTGCAGAAGTTTGCAGTATTGGTAATGGTAAGCACTTCAGGCTCATTGAAACAAAGTTCAGCAGGGCCTTCAATTACGAATTCAGGCAATGGGAACACTTCGAATGTTTCAGTTACCGTATTGGTACAGCCATTTTCATTTTCTACCGTAGCAACAAGTGTATAAACACCTACGGCTGGTGCAGTAATGGTAATGGTTTGAGTATCATCCGGGAATAGTCCTCCATTCAAATACCATGTAAATGTAGGCGTAACGGCATTGGTCAGGTTAATGACCGAAGCCACTACATCTTCACCAAAGCAAACATCAGCCACTTCCACTTCAAAGTCCGGCAGTGGCCAGGCAATGATTTCCATGGGTTCTGAAGTAACCGTACAGGATATGGTACCCAGGTCAGCAGTTACTGTAACTGTAAAAGTACCAAAATCCAATGCAGTATATGTTTTAGAGGTACCAACTTCTAAACCGTCGTGATACCATTGGTAAGTGATGGTGCCAACAGAAGGAGGATCGTTTACAGTGGTTATGGCTTCCAGGTCGGTATCGACAAATTCATCCTCACAATAGTAAACTGGCCCTGCGGGTTCAATGGCAACGCTTTCAAGGTCACTCACCGTGACAGTGATTGAGTTTGACTGTACCGGCCCGCAGAATGGATCATCCGCAAACTGCACTTCAGCGTAATACACACCGCTTTCGGAAGCTGTGTAGGTATCTGAAGCAGCACCGACTATCAGGACATCATCTTTATACCATGCTATATTATAGGTAAGCGCTGAGGTTACAGTAGCCATCAGGTCAACTTCATCGCCAAAGCATAATTCTGTCAGGCCATCAGCTACTATTTCCACTTCGGGCATAGCAAATATTTCAAGTGTAGTAGTTTCGGTATATACACCACATGGGCCATTTGAAACAGCCCAAACCAAGGTATAAACACCAACTTCAAATGTACCGGTATCGAGATCGACCGGGTCAATTGCTGCTCCGAGCACATCGGTTTCGAATGCATATGGATCGTCGAATATCAACTGCCCGGGAGGATCAGTTTTCCATGCTCCCAAAATTAAACCGCATTCCGGATCGGACGCAGCAATTGGGATCTCATCTGCGTCTTCGCATGCGAGAATGGGATCAATAGGATCAAGCGTAAAGTCTCCATCATAAAGGTCCACGAAGAAAATGTCCTGTGCTGAGATAGCAGGGTTGGCTAATTCCTGAACCACCACACGGACATAAGCCCAGTTTGCGGTTGTCTTTGGATCAGGAACAGGAACAACACATGTAGGATCATTCCACTCAATTGCGAACTCACTTGTTCCGTTACCGGAAGTCGGATCACCATGTACTGAGTAGTACCAAGTATATGTCGGACTGGTAAAACCAACCTGGCTAGCCACGTAAACAGCTACTGCCGGGCCTACGCACACTTGGCTGGGTCCTGCAACAGAGACGGTTTGAGCTTCAGCCTTGTAGGAACTAAACATGAACACAGTAAACAATACCGCGAACATGGCTCCCAAAAGTTTCAGACTCTTCAAGTCGTACTTTGTTTTCATAAGATTCATGTTTTTGTGAATAA
>CALAZZ010000118.1 GCA_937926515.1 uncultured Bacteroidales bacterium
CGTCATCAAAGCAAAAGGTGATCGAGCGGCCATGCGGGGTGGCCACTGCGCGCGTCGAGAGCACCAATCGTCATCAAAGCAAAAGGTGATCGAGCGGCCATGCGGGGTGGCCACTGCGCGCGTCGAGAGCACCGCCCGTCATCAAAGCAAAAGGTGATCGAGCGGCCATGCGGGGTGGCCACTGCGCGCGTCGAAAGCACCGCCCATCATCAAAGCAAAAGGTGATCGAGAGCACCGATCATCGCCGAGCAGGAGTCATCCGATCAGTAGAGTAAGCGAGCCATCCGATTAATAAAAATCTTGTTAATAAAGTTTTGCGTACATTAGCACCCCAACCATTCATCCATGCAGTTTTCTAAGGATCATCTCTATCATGTTTATAATCGCGGAAACCAATCGCAAAAGATCTTCTTCTCACGCGACAACTACTTGTTTTTCCTGCAGAAAATCGGCACATACTTCCTTCCTTATGCAGATATTCTTGCCTGGTGCCTGATGCCAAATCATTTTCATCTGATGGTATATGTGAGGCAGGTGGAGATGACATTTACAACTGACCTTGCCAGAAGCAAAAGTGCACAGGCTGGCAGTAAGCTTCCAAAAACCAACACCCGAACCCTCAACCAATCCATCTCTATCATACTTCGCTCTTATACCAGGGCCATACAAAAGCAGGAGCGCTTCACCGGAAGCCTTTTCCAGCAGCGCACCAAAGCCATTTGCCTCACTGAGACCAAAGGCGTGACGCCGGCATGGAAAAATCATCCATATGGAACCATCATCAACAATCCCGATCCAGAGAAAGAATACCCACAGCAATGCTTCCATTACATCCACCGCAACCCACAGGATGCCAGGCTGGTGAATCATCCAGCCGATTGGGAATTTTCATCTTACAGGGATTATGCCGGCTTACGCAACGGCAAGCTGATCAATCGGGAAAGGGCGGCGGAGTTTGGGTTGACGCTACACTGATCGGATGACTCCTGCTCGTCGATAATTAGTCATCCGATCAGTAGAGTGGAGTGGGTTACGGACACTCCGGCGACTCACATCCACTAGCATCCCGCACCCGTATGTCGTAATCGCCAGGCCCTAATCCTGTGAAGGTGTAAGGCGAAGCCTGCGGGCTGGTGTAGTTTTGGCCGTTGTCAATCGAAAACTCAAACGGTGCCGTGCCCTGGGTTACCGTTACGGTGATCTCACCATCATTGGCGCCAAAGCAGGAAATATCAGCATAGTCAACCGTGAATAAAATCTCGTCATAGACCGTGATAACTGCTGAGCCTGTAACGGTTGGAGCACAACCTTCATCATCTCCAACAAAAATATTGGTATTGTCATAGGTAATGCTGGAGCTGGGTGTAACCTGGAAAGTGAAGTCAAAGGGTTCTGTTCCTGTGATGTTATCATATAAGGTGCTTGGCATCACAAAGATAGACCACGGCTGATTACCTCCTGAAAGTGTGACAGTGATCGTAACAGTTTCACCACTGCAAATGGTTTCTGTACCACTTATTTCAGCTTCAAGCGGATCGGGTGCGTTGATATAGATCACCTGGCAGTCCTCATCCACATTGATGGTAGCGCTTCCTGTCAGGTCACCCGGTTCAGAGGTACACTGGCTGTCGAACATATCAGTAATGGAATAGGTGGTATTGGTAGGCGGGTAAACCACGGCGGGGAAGCTGCCGCTGCCATTGCCGGTGAAGGTACCCCCTCCGTTGTCCAGGTTAAGCTCCCAGTCACCCACGGCTGTTACGCTTAGTGTGAGTGTCACCGCCTGGCCCAGGCAGATGCTTCCGCTGCCACTGAGCACGGCCGTTGGCCTGGGCAGCACCACTATGCTTGTGAAACCTGAGAATTCAGCTGCGCATGATCCATTCTGCACCTCGGCACGGTAGTCCCAGGTGCCTGCTGATGCAGGTATTTCGGAGTGGGTGGTGGTTGCGTTAACAATATCGGCCCAGCCACCACCATCCAGCCTACGTTGCCATTTGTTTACAGTTCCGGTATGCCCGCTCAGCGTCATGGTGCCGGTGCTTTCGCCCAGGCAAATGGGGGTGTTGCCGCCACTCACGCTGCCACCCACGCTGTTGGCATTCACCGTAACGGTGGTATGGGCTGAAAAACCGGCTGCGCATACCCCGCTCTGTACTTCGGCGCGGTAGTCCCAGCTGCCCACGGATGAGGGCACCTCGCTGTAGGTGTCGTTGGTGTGGACAATATCCTGCCAGCCGCCACCATCCAGGCGCTTCTGCCAGCGCAGTATGCTGCCGGTGTATCCGCCCAGGGTGAGGATACCGGTGTTTTCGGTGAGGCAGATGGTGCTGCCGCCGCTTACGCTGCCTGCAACGGTTGCGGGATCAACAACAATGGTGACCAAATTGGAATAGTCGAAGCAGCTGCCGTTCTCTACCCGCACACGGTAATCCCATGTACCGGGCGAATCGGGCACTTCACTGTATGTTGTACCTGTGTGTGCAATATCATCCCAACTGCCGGCATCCACCCTTTTCTCCCAGCGGACGATGGTGCCGCTGTGGCCTGCAAGGCTGAGGGTGCCGGTACTGCTGCCATCGCAAATAGGCGTGCTGCCTCCTGTGAGGCTGCCTCCATCGGCTGCTGCATCCACGGTGAGTATAACCGCATCGCTGGTAACGGGTGTTGGTGGACAACTCCCACTCACCACCACATCAAAACTGGCTCCGTTTTCGCTTAGTGGAGGATTTGTAATGGTGAGTGTAGCACCATCAACGTCACTATATACTGCTGAGGCTGTTAAATTAATATTATCTTTTCGCCATTGGTAGCTTAGTCCATCACCCGAGGCAGTTACTGATATTGTACGCACCCCTCCGGTTTGGCATACCGCGGCCGGGGTCCCCGGCTGAACTGTTATCTGGGGCGGAGCCAGCACAGTTACGGTGATCTCGGCACAGGCACCAGGCGTTACACAGCCACCCTCACCACGCACATAATAAGTGGCGGTAACAGAGGGGGACACAATCACCGATGTGCCCGTACCTATGGGTGTGCCCCCGCAGGAGCCACTGTACCAATGCCAATCAGTAGCATCGTTGAGGTCACCGGCTGTGATACTCAGGGTGCTGTTGTCGCCATCACAAATGCTGGTAGGGCTGGCCTGCAAGGTAGGGATATCAGGATTAGCACACAGTACCCATGTGATGCGCATAAATCCAGTAGCACCATTCCCTCCATTATTTGCAAAATCTAATACAACTCTTCCTCCACCTCCTCCACCTCCATAAATATTTCCTGGGAAACCATCTCCGTTATTAGTGCGGCCTGCACCACCATCACCACCAAACTCATCACCACCACTTCCAGCTGTAGTACCAGAACCATTGGCTCCTGATTCGGTAGAACCTGCGCCTCCACCTCCGGCCCCTGAGTTTGACCCTGAAGCGTTCCCACCATTTCCACCATTGAATGCATTTAAATTATAAATACAATCAGATGTTTGGCCGCCTTGGCCACCTGTATTGGCATTATTATTTAATCCTGCTCCACCTGCTGCAACTACCAGATTGCTACCAAAGATTGTATTACCTCCAGGGCTAGCACCTGACGAACCGCTGCCACCATTGCCAATGGTAATTGTGTAGATATCTCCTGGGTTAACTGATAGCAGACTGCTTGCAAAAGCGCCACCACCTCCACCGCCAGCCACATTAGTGCCAAAACTACCTGAAGTATAACCTCCAGCTCCACCTCCTCCCCAGGCTTCTACAGTAATTTCAGATACACCGGCAGGCACCTGCCATGTGGTATTGCTTGTAAATGTAACGGGTTGACTGTATATAGCTACTGAACCAAGCAATAAAAGAGCTAAAAGCCATGTAATTCGGCTTAAACTAGGGTTCAATGGCCTGCCGTATTTATTCAAATTTCGTCTGATGGTATAAATAGCTTTCATTTTTCTGGTTTTTATTTTGAAATGGTCTCAAAATTGACGTGATATGTCATTATGGTATCTCAGGCGACAAACATCCCGTACTCAAATCCTTTACCCTAATGCGGTATTCGCCCGGAGGCAGGTTGTTGAAAACATTGGATGCATCAAAGTTCTGTCCATTGTCAATGGAATACATATAGGGGCCTGTGCCGCCACTTGCTGTGATGGTAATGGAACCGTCGTTGGTTTCAAAGCAGGTGGCATCGTTCCATGTGCCTGAGGCAGCAATGGCTGGGCAATTGATCCAGGATACCACCACACGGCCGGCAGCCCCAAGGCCTCCGGTGCGGTTGCCATTATTACCAGAGGTACGTGAACCACTTCCTCCACCACCTGGAACATCACCTGGGTTCCCATCTGCAGATATAAATGAACCACCTACTGCAGCCCCTCCGACACCACCACCATTGGCAGCATCTCCTCCAGCACCAGATTCAATACTAGCACCTGTATCACCATCACCGCCATTCTGCCCTGCTATCACCGTTGTTCCTTCTGAATCGATAACCGATCCACCTGCACCACCTGCAGGATCACCACCGGAAGTGTTGCCGGCTCCACCCTTACCACCTGCAGCAAAAATTTCAGCCTCAAAACCGGTAACGGTGGAGTGCCCTCCATCGTTTCCGGTGCCACCCGAAACACCACTGGCCTGTCCTGCCACAACGATGCTGATCGTACTACCCGGTGTTACATCAATGGTTGTGCTGGCATAGGCACCGCCTCCGCCACCTGCACCTCCTCTGGCTGTGAACGTACCTCCAGCATTTGTTGACCCCCCCCCGGCGCCGCCACCGCCCCAGGCTTCAACGGTGATCTTTGATATATTAGCGGGTACCTGGAAGCTGTCACTGCTGTTAAAAGTCTGGGTATTTTGGGCCTTGGCCTGGTATGCCCCAAAGCCTATAAAGCAAATAAACAGAATAACAAGTCCAAAAGGGTGACTTATGATACTGTTAAACCTGGCATGTGGGGTTTGTAGTAGCCTAATTGTTTTCATAGCTTGGCAATTTTGTGAGTCTGTTTTTCTTGTTCCTGTAAATCAGGATTATATAAAGGCAAATCTTTTCTCCTAATCAAATAATATGACCGTTCCATCCTATCACGAATCAGGAGAAAAATGGATTGAGTTGTCTTATACAAGAACAAAAGTATGGCAAATGCAATTTAAATGCAAGTGATTTGAACAATGAAAAAAATCAAATTCTATATAGAAACAAAATGCCGGCTGCCTCAAGGTGATGTTCAAAGCTATTGATCCGTGGTATTTCATAGGCCGGGCAACTGCCTTAAACCAATGAAGATAGTCGGTCGGCTCGCAGATGCCGGCAGCTATTCATGTGCATATTGCCAGTGCTGTTTACCAAATTGAAATTTTACCTTATTATAGACATTTGGTATTGAAATGTCGTATATTTGTCCTCAGAACGGGAAAAAAATAACAAGTTTTTAACATATTTAGCAAGCCGGATTGGAACAAGACACGTAATTTTGGCGTCCGTACATCGGGAAGGGTCATCACACTGATTTGAATCCGTTGTTGTGCGGGTGCTTTTTTGACGGCAAATAACTTTGATGACCGGTGAACCAATTCGAGACAACCATATTCGCAGGCCAACCACCTACACAAAATTTGCGGTTGCAGGATAAAACTGCAATAGACAGTCTCCTTTGTGCCTACCCGCCGGAACTGTGCCGGAGCCTACAATACATTGATCGCGCTGATTTCACCCACTTGTTACTGCCGTCTCGCTTTAATAAAATGCCATTATTTGTTAAACTTATAGAAACCCAACCCATTGAGCTATTCACTAAGGTATGGCCCATGAAGCAACGATAAGGAACGGATACATATCGCCCCATTGCGGTAAATTGGATACCCTAGCCGCACATAACCTTCCTTTTGGCTTGTCACAAAATAGAGGGCCTGTTGGTGTATTGTGTTTACTCACAGGCTTAACAAACAGCATTAGGATAACAGCTATTCGTGTTATTGGCTTGATAATCTTGCTATTGCTTACCGGCAATCTTCTTTTACCATTGAAAGCGCAGGAAATTTACAACACACCCGGCACTACAACCTGGACGGTACCTGCAGGGGTGGACCAGATCACCATACAGGTATGGGGAGCCGGTGGCCGTGGCGGAAGCAGCAACAACGACGGAGGAAAGGGCGGCGGTGGCGGTGGCGCTTTTTCCAAGCTTGTCACATACGAGGTTGATGAAGATGACGAATTTATCATTGGAGTGGGTGCAGGAGGTCAAACAGGAAATATCCATGGTGAAGCATCCTACGTGGTGTATTACGATGGAATAACCTATGATACGATAGTAAAGGCAATGGGAGGCAGAGGCGTTGCCAACAATTCACCAGACGGGGTAAATGGGGGTGCTGCCGCAAGTGGCACAGGCGACATCACATTCAGTGGGGGCAATGGCGCAAATGGAAGCCCGGGCATCCTATTTGGTTGGTTTAGCGAAGGAGGTGGAGGCGGTTCATCTGCCGGTGCCTCAGCCAATGGCAGATCAGGCGCTGGTGATACCGGCGGGCAGTTGCAACCTGCTGATGGTTACGGAGGCAACG
The DNA here is from genome assembly GCA_937926515.1 of uncultured Bacteroidales bacterium. Taxonomy (GTDB): domain Bacteria; phylum Bacteroidota; class Bacteroidia; order Bacteroidales; family F082; genus CALAZZ01. The sequence continues at coordinate 6,564 of CALAZZ010000118.1, forward strand.
GTGGCGATGGCGCATCAGGAAGCAATTCCAATGGTAATACAGGCACACAGCCCGGCGGTGGTGGTGGTGCAGCACGCAACAATACCGGACATGGCAATGGTGGCAATGGATTGGTGATCATAAGTTATTGTGATTTTGAATTTGATTTGTATGACATTACACCTTCCGGCTATGCACAATTTTGCAGTGGCGCAGGAATACTCATAAAGCTAAATGGTATTCAAGCCGGCGTTGATTATTGGTTATATAAAGATGGAGTGCCAGTAACACAGGGGTTTGATGACGGAGGTGGTGAAATCACATTTGGCATACAGTACGATGAAGGTGTTTACACTGTTTGGGCTACTTATGATGATGTGGATTGTAGTATTACAGAACCCATGAGTGGTTCACTGGTGGTGGAGGAAGCTTCAGAGGCAGAAATCCTAGAGTCACCAACTAATACAACAATTTGTCAAGGAGGAACTGCCACTTTATATGTTGAAGCAACAGGCGCCCAGATAATGACCTATGAATGGAGAAGAATTGGGAACCCCATCCCATTATATTCAGGACCTAATAACTATTTTATTGCTAATACTACTGGTACATACTTTGTTAGGGTTAACAGTGGGTGTGGTGGATGGGATCAATCTAGTACTGCCTCAGTAACCCTCGAAAACCCAACCCCAGCCGTTTGTCCTCCCAACTTTACCGTTTGCCCCAGCGAAGGCCCACAGCTGCTGGATGGGGCCACCCCTGCGGGTGGTATCTATACCGGCACAGGTGTCACCTATGATGAAGGCAGCGGCAACTTCTATTTTGATCCGGCAGCGGCTGGTGCCGGCACCCATGTGATTACATACGACCCGGATGTGCTGGCGTATTGGAATTTTAATACGCCTGGGTTTGGGAGTAATACCATCCCTTGGTCAGCACCCGTAGCTGCTACTTTTGGTAATGCCCAAGTAACCGCAGGCAGTTGGGTTTGGGGTGACTTTGGTTATACAAGCAATTTTTCCGGCAATACACTAAATGCGCTATTTGGTGATGTCGCTGGCCAAACATTAGGCCTGATAAACGGAAACCCCTCATTGAATGGCGAATACATTCAATTAGAATTTAGCATGACTGACCGCGAAAACCTCGAGATTAGTTATTGGACAGAAAAAAGCAGCACAGGTTTTAACAATAACCAGTGGTCATGGAGTACCGATGGGGTTAATTTTACAAACTTTGGTGGTACAATAGATCCTGCATTGGGTGGCAGCATTGTAACTCTTTCTGCACCAATAGACATTAACCATGCAGCAAACGTTTATTTGCGATACACCCTTGATGGAGCTACGAACGCAAATAGCACCAATCGCATTGACAACCTCCAACTCCGAGCCCGATATGACTGCACTACCTCTTGCACCTTTGAGATAACAGTAAGTTCAGTTGACCCACCCATGAGCCTGGGCAACCAGGTGGCCTGTGCAGGCACACCCATGCCGTTGCTTACAGCCGAGGTGGTTGAGCCCGGTGGTGGGTCAAGCGTGGTGTGGTACGATGCACTTACCGGTGGCAGTATAGTTCCTGATCCAAGCCTAAACGCCATTGGCACGGTTACCTATTTCGCTGAATTGGAGAATGGTTCGTGTACCAGCGACAGCAGGACGCCGGTTGTGTTGACAATATTGCCAGAGGTGCCTGCGCCCACTTGTCCTGATTATGGTGCACTTTACTGGTGTACCAATTCAGAGGCATTCGATCCTTCTGCCAGCCCATCTGGTGGCACTTACAGCGGCCCCGGCATTGTGAACAACGAGTTTAATCCCTATGACGCTGGACCAGGGGTACACAATATCACTTATACTGTGGAAGAAGAGCATAACGGACAGTTGGTGGCGTATTGGAATTTTAATGCCGGAGCAAACGGTTCTGCCTGGAATGCACCAATACCTGCTACTTCAGGAAGTGCAACCATTACGGCTGGAAATTGGATATGGGGAAACACAACCTACACAAATGGTTATGGCGGTGATGTTCAGAATAGCTTGTTTGGGGATGGAGCTGGTGCTACGTTAAGTTTGATAAATAATGCATTGAACTCCAACTATATTCAGATTGAATTGGATATGAGTGAGTATAATGACCTGATTATAAGTTACTGGACAAGAAGAACAACAACAGGATTTAACAGTAATCAATGGTCATGGAGCACAAACCCGGCTGGACCATTTACGAATTTTGGTGGAGTAATAAGTTTTAGTGACATTGCTGCCGGGCATATTATTACTGTTAATGTGCCTGCAGATGTAAATGGAGCTCCAACTGTTTATTTAAGATATATCTTGGGTGGTGCAACCAATCCCTTTGGTAATAATCGCATTGACAACCTGCAACTTAACGCCACTGCCATCTGTTCAAACAGCTGTGATTTTGACATTACTGTACTTGAGGATGCGACCGTACAGCTTACTTCGGGGCCTGCAAGCCAAAGTGTGTGCCTGGGTGAGTCAATTATCCAGGTTGAATATACATTTACAGATGCACCAGCAGTTAACGTTAGTGGTCTCCCTCCTGGTGTGAACCATAATTATAATGCAGGTACGGGGGTGCTTACAATTTCAGGAACGCCCAGTACCAGCGCAGGAAGCCCCTTCAACTATACGGTGAGCAACAATGGAGGTTGTGGGACGGCGGAAGCGGGGGGGGTGATTACGGTAGATGATTTTCCTGCACAGCCCATTGTCAATGTCACCGATCCTGACTGCGACAATGACGGCACAGCTACCATCACCAATTATGACGGCAGCCTGACTT
>CALAZZ010000119.1 GCA_937926515.1 uncultured Bacteroidales bacterium
TATTCCAGTTGTTGATGTTCGTTCCTGTTATCCCGAATGCCGGTGAAGTTATAAAGACAGGATCATACTCGCCTGTGAGGTACCCTGCTGCGGCATGATTGCCCCAAAGATGTGCTGTGTTCCAGTTCGAAATATGGCTTGGCATAATTCCTGCGGCAGCTGACATGGAGAAAATGGGATCGGTTTCGTCACCTACACCGGAGTCATCTGCAATAACCCATTGGCCGGTTGATCCATTAAATTTCAAAATCTTGCCTGAGGCGATACCACTGAGGTTTACATCACCAAGGTTGCCTATGCTTTCGCCTGCGAGATTTGTGAGGTAAGGCTGCAGATCATTGATCTGGCTTTCCGAAATGACGATACCTGTGCTCTTGTCCCAGGAAGAGAACACCGGATCGGTTTCTTCAGGGGGTTCCGACAATGATTCAGCGGTGGCAGCATGCAGGGCATAGGGCACACTAAGCAGCTGTGTAGTCCCCATTAATACATAGGTGCCGCTCAAAACAGCATCCAGCTCGGTCTGCATAAAGTAGGGTCCTTCAGCCCAGTTGATGGTTTCGAAGTTGCCTACTAAAGGAATACCTTGCCCAATAACCATATTGACTAGCCCAAACTGGTTGGTATTCACATCATGTGTTTCAATATAAACAGCTGGACCTGAAACTCCGCCATGCAGCAGACTGATTCGAAACGAGACTGCCTGGTTTGTAATGGCTTCGCCCAGGGCATTGCGTGCAATGGCCTGGTAATTTATGCCATGAGGCGCTTGGGCCGCAAGCGAAAAAATGATTAGGTTAAACAGAACGAAAATTAAGATAAGCTTTTTCATGTTGGTTTGGTTTTAATTAAAGCTCAAGACTTTATTGTTTATTTATAATGATCTTATGGAAGCTTTTTCGATGGGATCCCTCAGCACCCATGGCAATGAGCTGTAGGGTGTAAACACCGGGGCTAAGTTGGTTTGGACTGAATGTTAACATATGAAGGCCTTTTTCCAGTTTGCCCTCGTAGAGGATGTTGGTTTGGTTTCCGAGCATGTCAAAGAGTGAAATTTTTATATCTGATTGTTGTGGCAGTTCCATCTGAAGTTTAAACCTGCCAAAGTTTGGATTCGGATATACATCAAAAGTGTAACCCGTTGGGTTGGCTATGCAGCTGTGTTCAATGTGCTGAAATACAAGGATATTATGACCCGAGCTATTGGCTCCTTTCACCTGCACCCAGGCAAGCTCGCTTAAATTCTCAGTAAAGTTTAACAACCTGATCCTACCTGCGGGTAATGGTGTATTTGCCAGATTAATAACTACGGCTTTCATCCTGTTGGAGGATGTTGTATGCATCAATTCGTAACCTTTTATTGCCGGCTTGATTTCGCCAATGATATTTCCGTAGAATTCAAATTGAAGGCCTGCCAGGTTCCCGTCAGATCGAATATCAATGCCATTTTCGCACAGGTAGATATGTGCAGGGTTGGTAATGTCACTTAATTCGATTGCCTTGCCATGCGAAAGGATCATATTGATGATGGTAACAGCATCTAGAATATCGATGGTGCTGTCACCATTTGCATCAGCGTTTTCGGGGCAAAAAGGGAACGGGTCGATTCCGAGTATGTGATTAATAAGAGTCACCACATCTAAAACATTAATCTCTCCATCGCAGTTTGCATCACCTAAAAGCGATGCCGCCATTGCTAAAGGCTGATGAAAACCTTGGGTGAGGATGTATTCATCCGCATTAAATGTGCTGTTGATTGCTTCGCCCAACGTCCAACTGAGAGCATATTGGCTGGTTTGATATTCAGTGCCTGCGGTTGCAATCACATGGTGCATCAATGGCTGGCTGATACTTTTAATGGCAATTATATTAAATATACCAAGAAGGAGAAGAGCTGAGATACGTTTCATTTGGTTTGTTTTTATTGGTCGTTGTGCATGAGCACATTGGAAGGCGAAAGATAATAAATAAAACAGTTGATTGCAAGCAGTTATTCCTTTTTAATTCCAGGTTAAGCAACGGAAGATGTTGCATGCGACGAAATGCTGGCATCTACTTGGATTAAGCACAATCTTGACTACTGAAATTGTAAATAGCAAATTTGCGATTCAAAATCGATGTAATAGATAGCACAATTTTTTAATTTTCAAAATAAAAGTTTGGGAAACCGTTTGACAAAAAATATGTATTATTGGGGCCTCAAAGTGAAGTCCAGAACACACTTAAAAAAAAACGGGGCGTTGCCGAAAAGCCTTACGAGTAGGGGAAATTAAAAATTTAAAAAAATGAAAAAAACAATTATCAATTTTTTCTTTGTACTATCAATTTCACTTTTGATGAGTTCTTGTTACACCTTAACCTATTCAGTGGGAGAAGGTTCTAAAACTGGCATTGAAGTAAAGCAGAAGAACCATTATTTAATTTATGGTCTGGCCCCGGTGGGTACTTCAGACCCAACTGAAATGGCCGGTGGAGCAACTGACTATACGGTTACAATCCAACATACTTTTGTTGATGGATTAATCAATGCCATCACGTTTGGCATTTACACACCAACAACGACTAAAGTAGTAAGGTAACACAGTCTTTATTACAGGGTTACCTTTAATGGGTAACCCTGTTTTTAATGAACTTTGAATGAAAAAATGGATTATTATAGCCGGAATTGTTTTGATCGTGATTGGTTTGCTTCAAACTGGCAGCTATATCACGGATTACAATTCATTGACCCATTATGGAAAAGGCTATGTATGGGGCTCAGGCTTTCTTTTGTTATTAGGTATTATCCTGATCATTGTTGGCTTCAAAAAGAAGAAAGCCGGCGATTGAATTCAAGCATACATTGTTGCGGCTGAATAGATAAGCAAGCATTTTTCCAATTTGGGTTTTGTTGAGGGCCGCGGTTTCATTCATGGGGCATGACATCTCTTTCTGTGGAGCTCTTCGATTAGATAACTATAAGTGTTTTATTTCGACAGTTTTAAAATCCTGTAGGCTCCCCTTGCAACAATTACAAATACTATTGCACCTATAAGCAGGTCGGGAAGGCTGGAGTCGAACCAGTATACCATCAATGCCGCTATGATAACCCCGGCATTGATGATAATATCATTTGAGGTAAAGATCATACTGGCTTGCATATGTGCTTCTTTACTCCTGCTTTTTTGAAGCAGGTAGAGGCAAAAAATATTTGCAGCCAGGGCCAGGGCTGATACCACGATCATGGTGGCAAAGTTGGGCATCTTCTCTATACCGATAAACCTTCTTACCACTTCGCTCAGACCTATCAGTGCAAGTATGATCTGAAAGATCCCTGCGAAACGTGCAACTTTTTTCTTGAGTACGACACTGCTTCCAACAGCCATCAGTGCCAATGCATATACAATGCTGTCAGCCAACATATCCAGGCTGTCTGCAACAAGCCCCATAGACTTTGAGATCAGGCCAGCAACGAATTCAAGGGCAAAAAAGGAGAAATTGATGGTGAGTACAGCCCATAATGTGCTGCGTTCAGCAGTATTATTCAGGGAAACAACGCTATCATGGTCTACCGAAGTTGTTGAGACGATAGTTGTATCCAGTTTGAGTGCCGACAGCCTTTTATATAGCTCATTTTGATCTGCTGTATGGATAATGGTAAGCTTTCTGGCTGAAAGATCAAATTCCATTGACTTGATTCCGGCCAATCCATCTAGTTTCATCCGAATCAATTGTTCTTCGGAAGGGCAGTCCATTTTTGATATGTTAAAAACAGTTTTTTGCATGAACTGATGTATCCAATAAAATGAGCTTGATGATTTTATTGAATAACAAAAATAGACTCTTTCCGCATGCATCAGTTTTAGCTGATCAAACGAAGCGTTAAATAAAACAGTTGATTAAATTGAATAATTACCTGAATATAAAACCCAGCCTGAACGATACCCTGTTGTAATTGGTATAGACGCGGTTTTTGGGTGTGGGTGAAAAACTGCTCCACCATTGATAACTTTCCTCTGATAACTCCTGGAAATGATACCCCAAGCCAAGTATAAAAGCATTGTGCTGACCGATTGGGACAGTAATTCCTAGTTCAGGGCTTAGCAAGGCCCCGCCATAGTTCTTAAGCTTTTGATCGTCAAGCCCTTGATCGATGCCCTTCGACAGCGGTATGGAATAACCGACCTTGATGGCTGCATAGGGGCTGAATTTGCCGTGATTAAAGAAATAATGTGCCGAAGCAAATAAGGGCATCACCACCCAATCATAATATTCAAAACCGAAGCCGATGCCTGCATGGAGCTTTTGATTGAAATAAAGGCCATTGACCATGGTGAATGAGGGCAGGGGCCTTAACCCATCTCTTCCCTCACCAAACAGCAATCCGACAGTGGAAAGGTTATAATAACCCATTTTTTTGGGTGGTGTGGCAGGTTTGTTGCCAAACCCAAGGCGCTGTATCTCCTGAGGCTGAAACTTGTTCAGTCCACATTCATTTATAATAGTAACACCAGCCAGGCTGTCCGATTCAAGGATGCGGCCATAAACCACAGATCCTGATTTCAGATAGACCGAATCGGGTTTCAAAGATTGGGCTTCTGCCGCTAGCGGCAGAAGCCCAGTCAACAACACATAAACAAAGCTAGCAATTAGGGTTTTCATAAATAGATTGTCACATTATGGCTTTACTACAGGAATGGTGCTGATCAATTGTAGCTCCTCCAGGTCGCTGTAATCATATTGATAGAGCCCATCGGCGCCAATCATCATCAAAAGTCCATTGTAAGGGATCACATCGTATGTTTGTATGTCAGCAAAATGTGCTAACTGATGGGCAGTTATTTGCAAAGGATCAGTTGCATCATATACCTTGAGTCCTGCAGCACCATCACAAATAAAAAGTGTACCATTGTCAATACCCAAGCCATGTGGGTTGTGCATGGGGTATGTTTTTAATAGTTTGGGTTCAAAAATGTCTTCAATATCCACCACATCAAGCTGGTTGGAGAATCCCTCGCACCTTGTTCCCGACCTGAGCGTGACATAGGCTATTGTGCCTTCAACCACCACCGGGTCGCATGAATTGATATGGTTAAATGACGAAATATAATCAGGCTCTGCCGGGTTGTTTAGCCCATAAACGAGCATACCTGTGGTAGTGCCCAGGAACAATTTGCCATCGTAAGGGAAAATGGTTTCAACCACCCTGAATAGTTCGATCTCACTGCCCGCACTCATGCCGGGGGTATTGGCAATATTAAATACCTTCAAGGCATTGTTATGGACGGCATACATAAAGTTGCCTGACAAAGTGAACCGTGCCATGGAGCCGCCTACTCCGGTTCCCTGGCTGATATTGATCTCTGAAGAGCCCAGGCTGGGTGCTGCTGCCCCGTCAAACTGAACGAAATCACCTCGGTAATACGAGCTGTTTTCAATAACTTCTGTCACTTCCTTTTGATCCCAACCCACAACAACGCCTTTGGTGAAATCAAGTCCATAAACCGGCAATGACACATCAAAGGGGGGCAGTACATTGGGGAAGGCTTCTTCGATACGGTCAATCTCTATGGGTGAAAATGGATCACTGATATCAATGGCAACCAGGTCAATATAGCTGTCAGCATACAGCACATTACCACGTATAGCAATATCTACGTTACCTGGTATGCTAATAAAGGTCACCATCTGAGGCGATGCAGGATTGCTGTTGTCAATCACGTGTACGCCTTCATGAAGCTCGTTAATAAACAAGACGTTGTCCTTAAAATATATTTTCCCGGGATTGTTAAGCTGTTGAGTGCTGCTTTTGGCTACAGCTTTGCGAAAATCGGAAAACTCCATATACACTGGCACATTGGCTGTGTAGGTGATTTCCTCGTAGATTTTGTCGCGACAACTGCTTAGTGCAAAAATGACAAGCAGACCGGCGACCGAGAACAGGTTTTTAATGTTTGATTTCACGGCTATGGTTTTAATTGCATAGATGCATGAAAGTGCAGTGAAGTTGCACAGTTAAAAATATATTTACCTGAAGTTATACCTAATACCGGTTTGGATTGATGGCCACAAGGGATTGGTGCTTCTGATCGTATAGGGCTGGCTCTCGTTGAGGAAGAAATACTGGATACCTCCCTGGCCGTATAAGCTGAACTGCTTTGAGATGGTGAGGTCAATTCCAACACCACTCAGTATTGAAAGCTGTATCCCTCTTACAGGGGCGTATGTTGATTCCACGTTGACTTCAACATCATTGTCCATATAATATGTTGAGAAACGGTTCCGCAGTCCTTTTTCTATAACAAACGACTGATTCAGGAACAGTTTCCACAGCTCACGATGAACCACATTGAAACGTACGCCTACCGGTGCACCCAGGTAATAGATTGATGTTTCATATTCCTTATGAAAGCCATTCATCTTGTAGGTGCTGTTCACTGAGGTCAGTCGAGTATAAACCAATCCTGTTTCGATTTCCCACCGTTTGCTCAGAGCATATCCTGCCATAAATCCAAGACCAACAGGATGTTTGTGTTCGGTGCTTTCGATCTGTTCAAAATAAGCTGTTTCGTATGCCATATCAGAGGTGAATTCATCATGGGCAAATGTAGACCGCGTCTCTTCTATAACATAGTCTTCGTCGGGCATGGCAAATGAGGGATTTGTTCCATAACCTAGCGCGAGGTTCCATCCCTGGTATTTATTTGCTGATGGAGTATCAAAGGTGACCGGATCATACAACTGTGAAAGGTCTGCAGGTGGCAAGGCGGTGGTTTCAGATTCGGGCGTATCAATGCCAATCTCTTGCTCTGCTAGCGCTACTTCATCGTGATCAAGCTGATAGATATGATCGGCGATGACCCCAAGCGCTCTTAAATTCGTTATTGACCTGTTCACCATTTCTGTCCTGAGGGTGGTAAAGAGGTATTTATTCTCTAATTTTTGATAGGTTAAATAATGAAAGGTATGACCCAAAGGCAGGGTTTTATCAGATACACGGGATGGCAACAGATCAGTTTCACTTTCAGGCGTAAGAATATCATCATCAGCGTGATCTTGTTGAATACTTTCTGATATGATGGTTTCATTTCCGGAGAAGTTGACATATAATAAACCACCCATGCCCAATAGGAGCAAGAGGGAGGCTGCTGCTGCGCGGTACCATACAAACAGTCTGCGTTTGCGGCGCCGTTGTTGAATCCTGTTCCACGTATCAGGTGGAGGGCTGAGTTGGAAGTTTTCCAGACCAGCCTTGAATAGCTCTTTTATTTTATCTTTATTGTCCACCATATTGATCAGGTGATTGTTTAATCAATCGTTGTTGTAACCAAAGTCTTGCCCGAGCATATTGGGATTTAGAGGTCCCCTCACTGATGCCGAGCAAAACACCAATTTCTTTATGGGAATAACCTTCAATGGCATAGAGGTTAAAAACTGTCCTGAAACCCGTTGGCAACGCGCGTATGTGGTCCAGAAGTTCGGCTGCGTGAATCTTATCAGGTATGAAGGCATCATCATCGCTGTAGTGTGTAATGTAGTCAATTTCAATACTGTGTTTTAGTAAGTCTGTTTTACGTAAAAATGTAAGACATGTATTCACGACTATCCTTCTGACCCAACCTTCCAGCGAGCCTTCGCCCCTGAAACTGTCCAGTTGCGAAAAAACCCTGATGAATGCTTCCTGAAGATAGTCTTCCGCTGTGCCCTTATCCCTGGCATAGCGTAAGCATACAGCATACATTTTTGGTGCAAACCGCTCATAAAAATGCTGTTGCGCCTGCATATCGCCACCCCGGCAATCCATAAGGAGTTGCTTCTCGTCCATCACCCGTTGCCAGCGCTATTAAGTGGTATGCAACTATCAGATGCAGCATGCCTTTGAAAGGTTGCATTCATCATCTATACTATTATTGAATTTGCGCTACCAAAAGTAGCCGAAGTATTAACCTCATGCAAATATCGTTAATGTTTCGATGAAGATGATACTCAAGTTGAGTCAAAATGAGTGGTAAAAGCTTTTATGGGTAAAAATAATTGCAGACAGGAGGTAGGTTTGGTGGTAAGATAAAAAAACATCGCCATAAGGGTATCTTAAACTGTCTCAATTAGTAAGCAGGACTCACCTAGTGAGTCCTGGCCTAACACATTCATTCAAGTACTCTTATGGCAAATTCTAATCTGTAGGGATAGATTGAGTAATTTTGACTAGTCCACTTTTTTTGGTCCTGCAGCTAACAGGCGTTTGCCTTCCTCAGTATCGGTATATTTTTCAAAATTCTCGATAAATTTCTTTGCCAGGTCCTTGGCTTTGGTGTCAAATTCCGTCGGATCGGTGTAGGTGTTGCGCGTGAACAGGATGTTTGAATCCACTCCCGGCAGTTCGGTGGGCACTTCCAGACCGAATATATGTGTTGTGCGCGTGGGTGCCTTCTCAATACTGCCATCAAGGATTGCATCAATAATGGTTCGGGTCACTTTGATCGAGATCCTTTTGCCTGTACCGTTCCATCCGGTATTTACCAGGTAGGCTTTGGCGCCAACGGCCTTCATGCGTTTCACCAGCTCCACGGCATATTTCGTAGGATGCAAAGCAAGGAACGCATTCCCGAAACAGGCCGAAAAAGTGGGTTGTGGTGTGGTCACTCCCCGTTCTGTACCAGCTAGTTTAGCAGTAAACCCGGAAAGAAAATGGTACTCTGTCTGATCACTGCTAAGCTTGGCTACCGGAGGCAGCACCCCAAATGCATCAGCAGTCAGGAAAATGACTTTTGTGGCATGTCCACCCTTTGAAACAGGCTTGACGATATTGTTGATATGGTATATGGGGTAAGAAACACGAGTGTTTTCTGTTTTGGAAGCATCTCCAAAGTCGATGCTGCCATCTGCACGCACCACAAGATTTTCGAGCAGGGCATCACGTTTGATGGCATTGTAGATATCGGGTTCATTCTCTTTACTTAAGTTAATGCACTTGGCATAGCACCCGCCTTCAAAGTTAAATACACCATCATCATCCCATCCGTGTTCATCATCACCGATCAACATCCTTTTGGGATCGGCTGAAAGTGTGGTTTTACCTGTGCCTGACAGTCCAAAGAAAATGGCGACATCACCGTTCTTGCCCATATTGGCAGAGCAGTGCATGGCAGCAATGCCCTTGAGTGGCAAATAATAATTCATCATGGTGAAAATTCCCTTTTTCATCTCTCCACCATACCAGGAACCTCCAATGATCTGCATCCTTTCAGTAAGATTGAAAACAACAAAGTTTTCTGAATTCATGCCCATATCTTTCCATTTCGGATTGGTTACCTTGGATGCGTTTAGCAAAACAAAATCAGGTTGAAAATTTACCAATTCCTCATCGGTGGGCCTGATGAACATGTTTTTAACAAAATGTGCTTGCCAGGCCACTTCCATCACAAAGCGAACGCAGAGCCTTGAATCTTTGTTAGCACCTGCATAGCCATCAACAATGTATAGTTTTTTCCCTGAGAGTTGTTTTGTGGTAAGTTTCTTGAGATAATCCCATTTTTCCTGTTCAAGCGGCCGGTTATCATTTTTACCTTGTGTGGACCACCACACCGTATCACGTGAAACATCATCCATTACAATGTATTTGTCCTTAGGTGACCTTCCAGTGAAAATCCCGGTATCAACCGAGACCGCACCTGTGTCGGTCACTACTCCCTTGTCGAATCCTGTGAGTGAAGGGTCGGTTTCGTGTGCGAATAGTTCATCATAAGATGGATTGTAAAATAATTCTGTTGAGGCATCAATGCCATACCGGGCCAACTCTGATTTGAGTGTTGCAAGATCTTTAGCCATACTGTTTTTTTTGATTATAAAATTGAATATCAAGACAGGCGGCAAATTTAAAAAAAAGTAAACTGCCAAAAGCAATCGATTGCGGAATAGACCTTATTTTTATAGGATAAAAATAAAAAAAGGTGCCTCTAATTGATATTGGCACCTTGATTATTATGCAATTAAAGAGTTCCTATTTCTTGGATTTCTTTGCTTTCCTGGATTTTTTTGCAAGTTTTTTTTCTGCAACAGCCTGTGCAGCAGCCAAACGTGCTATGGGCACACGATAGGGTGAGCAGCTTACGTAATGCAAGCCTGCTTCATGGCAAAACATGACGGAACTGGGTTCGCCGCCATGTTCACCACAAATACCCAGCTTAATGTTTTTGCGGGTTTTACGTCCTTTTTTAACTGCCATTTTCACCAGTTTTCCGACACCTTGCTGGTCGAGTACTTCGAAAGGATCGTGCTTTAGGATGCCTTTTTCTTTGTATACTTCCAGGAATTTACCTGCATCATCACGTGAGTACCCAAAAGTCATTTGGGTGAGGTCGTTGGTGCCAAAAGAGAAAAATTCTGCTGATTTGGCGATATCATCGGCCGTGATGGCTGCCCTGGGAACCTCAATCATTGTTCCTACCAGGTAATCAATTTTATCATTACGCTCAGCAAAAACTGTTTCAGCAGTATCGCGCACTATTTTTTCCTGCATGCGCATCTCTTCCAGGGTACCGGTAAGCGGAATCATGATTTCAGGAATGGCTTTTATGCCCTTGGCCTTTAAGTTAAGTGCAGCTTCGATGATGGCCCTGGCCTGTGTTTCGGTGATTTCAGGATAGGTGTTTCCCAGCCTGCATCCGCGGTGTCCCAACATGGGGTTGAACTCATGCAATTCTTCAATCTTGGCTTTGATTTTTTCAACCGGAACGCCCATTACTTTTGCCATTTCGTTCTGCCCCTTATCGTCATGCGGAACAAATTCGTGCAATGGTGGGTCGAGCAGTCGAACTGTGACGGGCAGGTCCTGCATGGCCTCGAAAATGCCTTCGAAGTCTTCTCTTTGTATCGGAAGGAGTTTTTCAAGCGCTTTTCGACGACCTGTCTCATCATCAGCCAGGATCATCTCGCGCATGGCGATAATTTTGTCACCACCGAAGAACATATGCTCGGTACGGCAAAGTCCGATACCTTGGGCACCAAAGTCACGTGCTACCTCCGCATCATGTGGGGTGTCGGCATTGGTTCTTACTTTCATTTTTGCCCTTTTATCAGCGAGCTCCATCAGTTTTCCGAAATCGCCGCTTAGTTCAGGGTCTTTGGTAGGAATACGTCCCTCATAGACCTCTCCCTTGCTTCCGTTTAAAGAAATGAAATCACCTTCCTTAAACATTTTTCCTCCCATTTCAAGAGTACGGGCTTTGTAGTTTACCTTTATCGTGCCGGCTCCAGACACACAGCACTTACCCATACCGCGGGCTACTACTGCCGCATGTGAGGTCATGCCACCGCGTGCAGTCAGGATGCCTTCGGCAACATTCATTCCTTTGAGGTCCTCGGGTGAGGTTTCAACGCGGACAAGAATGATCTTTTTTCCCTGCGTCGCCCAGGCTTCAGCTTCATCGGCATGGAAGACAACCTGTCCGGTTGCTGCTCCTGGCGAAGCGGGTAAACCTTTTGCCATTACTTTGGCTTTTGCCAGTGCTTCATTGTCGAACACAGGATGCAGCAACTCATCCAACCTGTTTGGATCAATGCGCATAAGGGCTTCATCTTTACTCAGAATGCCTTGCTCAAGCATTTCCATGGCGATACGTACCATAGCAGCACCGGTGCGCTTTCCGTTACGTGTTTGCAATATCCACAGCTTGCCTTCCTGAATGGTGAACTCGAGGTCTTGCATATCACGGTAATGGTCTTCCATTTTTTGCTGCAGCGTATTGAGTTCATGGTATATCTCGGGCATAGCCTCTTCCAGGGATGGGTATTTGCTTGCGCGCTCTTCTTCAGTAATATTTTGCAGTTTGGCCCAACGGCGCGAGCCTTCAAGTGTGATCTCCTGTGGTGTACGTATTCCTGCAACCACATCTTCGCCCTGTGCATT
>CALAZZ010000120.1 GCA_937926515.1 uncultured Bacteroidales bacterium
TAATCCAAACATGGCATTGAAAACCAAAATTCCACCACCTGCCAACCCTTGTCCTTCAGTCGAACCACTAAACATGGAATAGAACAAACCTGACATCAGCCCGAACAAGCTGGTTTGAGCGACAAGTAGTATGTAACTTAATTTTTTTAACATCCGCCAGCATTATGCATTATCAGCCTATTGCCTTGCTCGTCTATTATTTTCATCCAGCCTTTTATTGTTACTATTACATTATCCTCATCATAAGTGCCACCATAGCACGGATGAATCTTATATTGAGTTACTTCAACGAAACAAAACAAACCTTCGCAGCAGACTGCATCACTTTCATCAAAATATATTACTTTAACCTCAAAATCATTTTCTCCAATCTCAGCAAGAATTGCAGAATCATTGTAAGGAGATTGCAGCAAAGAAACAGTGCTGTTTGGGAATGTGGTAATTAACATTCCTGCTTTTCCATAAAAATCAATCCAATGGGTAAACTTGAAACCCTTAGCCATTATTTCATCCACACTAATGTAAAAGGAGGAAAAGGGGTGATTGTTGAATACTTTAACAAAACCATTTTGGTTATCCGAAAAGTTCAAATGTAAACAATCGTCGAAGGTCTTAAAAGCATGATCATATCCTGAAATGATTTCGGGTTTTTTATCTTTTAGGTATAAGGCGGCTCTTGTTAGGTCCCTATACTTTGGTGGTTTTAATGCATTCATGCTGGTAATTAATGGCATGATTTTTCCGATACTATCTTTTGTAGTAGGACTTCCGTATAGCGTGAAGCCGTCTTTTGGCAAATACAAGATATTTTCACTCTCAAGAATACGTGCTAGGGAATCCGTTGGGGAGATAAATCCGGATAAGTTCGTCTGTGCTATTCCCTGGAAGAAACAGACAAGAAAGAAAATGAAAAGGAGATTTTTTTTCAATTTATTTTGATTTTAAAACTAGTTCCACACGCCTGTTTTTAGCTTTTCCTGTTTCGGTTGTATTATTGTCAGCCGGTGCTAGCGGTCCAACACCGTAAGGCAATAATCTGTTGAAGGCTATTTTGTAATTGCTAATTAAAAATTCTGAAACGGCTTGTGCCCGTTGATTGGACAAGTCTATATTATATTGCACCTCACCCGTCATATCGGTATGTCCAATCACAAAAATTACAACAGTTGGGTTTGCCTTTAAAAATTTTGCAACCTCCTCCAGCAATGGTGTTGATTCATTTTTGATAGTAGCTTTGTTGTGGTCAAAGAGGATGCCTTGCAGTGCTATTTTTCCTTCTTTGAATAACTTATCAGCAATAAAATCGGCATTCACGGTAATAAGGTTATCCTCCATTTCCTGGTTTTCGATTACATCAAGTAACACCACTGTTTCGTTATCAGAATAACGTTTTCCTGAAACAGCTATATATACATTACCTTTATTTGCGGCAATGTAAAATGTTCCACCCAATGAACCCGACCCCATGTTTATTTTTATTCCAACATTAGAGGGAAAAGGGTTGGATTTATAAAATGTGTTCAACCAGGTATTACCTCCAATATCGGTTGAAACATTTCTTTCCTGATGCATTTTGTTGGCAAGTAAATTGAAGTCGGCATTTTTAAGTGCAGTAAGGTAATTTTGATAAACTTCAGAAACTATCTTGTCTCCTTTGAGTGAATAATAAATACGTGTTTGTTGACCGGAAACATTGGTCCATTCATCAATGGTTCGATATCCGGTTTCAGGCCCTGTCGCAATGGTAAATTCGCTGTAATTTTTTGAATCGCAATATTCAATTATAGCTCCGGGGTAGCGACTTATTAAGGGATGGTCTTCACATCCGGATTTATCAGTTTGTGCGAACAAAGCAACAGTTAAATATATATTTAATAGCGTTATTACTGTCTTTTTCATTATATATAGGTTTTTATGTGTTTTGCATGCTGCACTAGATACTGCTCTGGCCGGATAGCCCTTTCAAAAATACTCGATTATTCCTAGAATTTGGATTTATTACCAACATATGATCTCAAATTATGATAAGAAATCAGGTTTAATCACGCTGGAAAGCTGTATTTAGCAGGCTGTTGTGATTGTTCCTGAGTTCGAAAATGAGGTGTGCAACTTAGATCATAATCCTATGTTGAGTGGCCATTTCCAAAAATTTAAATTAAGTTGTGAAACTCAGGTGGAGTTTTAAAGAAATCCATGATGAGGATTATTCCTGGTTAACAATTTCAATTTTTTTTAAAGAAAATAATGCATTAGGGGCCCTTGATTATCACTTTCAATTATTGCTTCATATAGACTGAAACATAATTGCTATAAGCAATTTAACATTTCATTGTAGATGTAATAATGTAATGCATCGTGCGGTTTGTTTTAAACATTTATGTCAAATCAAAATTTTCATGTAATTATGCATATGTCTAATTGAAAGCTATTGATTGATCTCAATAAGGGGATCATAAGATAATGGGTTTGAGCCCCTCTGAGTTCACTAATAAAATCAGCCATTTATCATGCTAAGAATGGTGACTGATTTTTTCCATGTAGTAAAGGAAAGTTGAATATATGGTTATTCCTGAACCTCAAAGGTTTTAAATAGACCTTTTTCCAAGGTGTTGGGCACTTCAGATACCATGGCATATTTGCCTGGCTCAAGTTGAGCTGTGAAATAGGCTTTGCCACCCTCAGGCATATCGTTTACCCCGCCGAGAAAGGTAAAGCCTTCCGGTGCCGGATCAATGAGCCCTTTTGGGTCGCGCCAGTCCATCCATGCTTCCAGGACCTTTTCATTCGCATCTTCCGCCAATTTTACAAGGTTCAGGTCATGGCCCAGGAAATTCTCATGGGGAACCTGATCCAGGAAGTGTACAGAGAATGTGTAATTGCCTGCTGTAGCTGGTGGCTCAAATTCGATACCTGATGCACTGGATATACTGATGGCTACATCTGCCTGAGGTTCTTCAAGGGAAGATTCTTCATCAACAACAACCAATTCTTTGATCATCCCCATATTGGTGTGAAACATACCCGAACTCATTTTTACATAGCATTCCACAAGATAATAGCCGGGATCCAGTTTAAGTGTTGTTTGGGCAGTTAGCCCAGGAGAAATCAATCCAACGCCACCTGGCCATATCACCTCTGAAAACCATTGTGGAAGTTTGGCAAATTCAGCAAAGCCTTCTTCGGCATTTCCTTCATTTATTAGCTGCATCCCGCTTCCAAAAACAGGCAGTACCCTTTGTTCTACTGAGTCGAGGGTAATGCCATTAGGATAATCATCAATCAGGATAAAATGGGTAAAGATCGATTTATTATGATACACCCATGTATTCCAACCGGAGGTAATTGTATCGGGCATTTGAAATTCCATGGCTGTTGTAATGATTTCGATCTCATTCTCCGATTTTGCAGCCGCATCTACCTCATTGTTTTGTTTTGTGTCGGTCATGCAGGCTTGTGTGAATAGCAGCGCGATTGTTATAACTAGTAATTGTTTTATTAACAATGGATTAAAATTTATATTAATTACCATAATCTTTGTGTTTAAATTAATTAATATTTTTTGCCAAGGTCTGGCAGCCACACACGATGGGTGTGGTGATT
>CALAZZ010000121.1 GCA_937926515.1 uncultured Bacteroidales bacterium
TCGGTGTATTTGAGCGGGTTGTTCCATGCATAACTGTAGCGGTTGTAGTTTTGGGAGTAGCTGGGTGCCTGCACAAATGGGTCGGGTGAGAGGAAACGCGCCAAGAATGGATCGTAAACCCTGCCGTTCATATTAATAAGCCCAAACTGCGGCAGGTGTTCGTGGCCTGTAAAGCCGCGGTCAAACAGGGTGGAGGATACGTTGTAATCGGTCCAATCAGTTGCCTTGCGCCTTCTGCCCCATGCATCGTAGCTCAGGCTTTCAACCAGGTTGCCGGTGGCATCGGTGATGGCTGAGATGGAGCCGAGGTAATCCTTGTGCACATAGTACATGGTTTCGGTGGTGCCCACTGCATACGATACTTCAACAAAGGCAATGATGTCGCTTTTTATGCAACAGAACTCTGAACAAGGATTCGTCACTGACATTTGGTTTGTACGGTAGCGAAGTTAAGAAAAAATTTTAACACCCGACAGGTTTTGAAACTTGCCAGGTGTTAAAACGAAAATTACTGCATTGGTACATGACTAAGCTCGTGTAGCAGCGGGGTCAAAGCATTTAAGTTAAAGATGCTAAGGTCTTTTTGGCACACGAAAGGATTCTAGCAGCAGCAGGGAGGTGCCAGCCTAGGGTTAGTAGGCTATTAAAGAAAAATCAACCCAAAAGTTAATGCAACATATAGAGAGACAATAGTGTTGCCTGTAAAACGTGACAAGTTTGATTCCGCCTTAAAAGAGTTGACTATTTTTAAATATCTACCATTATGGTTGAAAAGAAAATAATTCAACACAATTATTAATGCTGCAATTACAAGCACAAAAGGCTTTAACTGGTCATATGTATTTTCATGGATTCCTACTAACTTCATCAATTGAAATACATTCAAAATCAATAAGAAGGACATTCCAAGCATCGCGCTATAGGCAACTTCATAATTTCCAAGGCGTTTAGTAAAAATGTAAATTTTATAAAATAAGTAATTGTAAATATTCATGCTTCTATCCTCCATTTTTATCTAAAAAGGGCCAAACGGCCTTGGTAACATTAGAACACCAAAATTTTCATACAACATCTGCTGATCATCAAGCCAATTATAAAATCCGTTAAAACCACCGGAAACATCTATAAGACCGATCCCGATCCCAATGCCTGTAGTGATTGGTTCAGGGGTATATGTGAGACCGGCACTTAATAGTCCAATGCCCATCTTACCGTAAGATCCCCAATTACCATTAGAATAAAAGGCAAACTCACCTACACTAACAGCAGCACTAAAAACTGAAAGACCTTGACCAAACTTCATTATGGGCCTGAGGTAATGTTTAATCGGTTGATTAAAATTGCCTGAAATACGTCGATTATATCTGGCTTGACGGAAATACTCCCATTCAAGAAATCCCCTGAAATTATTAAGTATCCCCATTCCTGTCAGGCCATATCCACCATATTCGAGCAATGAGTTGTTTCTGTCAACCCTCCCCGTAGTGCCAGAAAACTTTACAAACTTGTTTATAACCTCAACACCCGCCAGGCGATTCGTGCTAGAAAACCCAAACCATTTGGATTTACCTTCTTGCCTTGTATATTGTACCCAAAACCCTTTTTGTAACGAAATTTGCCCGGATAACCATTGAGCTCTTTTGTCCGGATCTTGCCACACATCATAAATAAGTCTCGATGCTCCTTGTCCATAAAGGCTATTGTATGCGCTCGTGCTAAGGTACATGAAGTTCATTGCCTCACTCCTGTGCGCGTTGGAATGATGATGGGCCGTCATGGCTGTTGGATTTGTTGCCCAGGCATACCAATTGTTCGCAAAGCTGTTTGGGGCAAAAGTAGCACCATTGCCACCATGCATATGCATCCGTGGTATTCCCTCATCAGGGTAGCCGTTGAGGTAGCCGCTAGGGTCAACAAAGCGTAACGGATTGTTAAAGGCATAGCTATATCGGTTGTAGCTTTGGGTATAGCCGGGGGCTTGTACAAAAGGGTCTGGTGATAGAAACCTGGCCAAAAATGGATCATACACACGACCATTCATATTAATAAGCCCAAACTGCGGCAAATGCTCGTGGCCTGTAAAGCCGCGGTCAAACAGGGTGTAGGATACGTTGTAATCGGTCCAGTCCGAAGGGTTTCGTCTGCGGCCCTCTCGTTGCAAGTGCTGCAACGAGATTGGTTCAACTAAGGGTTTTGTTTCGCGTTGCTCACAAAAACCAAGTTTCACTTTACAGGGATCGTAGCTCAGGCTTTCAATGAGGTTGCCGGTGGCATCGGTGATGGCGGTGATGGAGCCGAGGTAGTCTTTGTGGACGTAGTACATGGTTTCGGTGCTGCCCTGCTTTACCATAATGGCGAAGAGGCCGGCGGGGCCATTGAGGTAGTGGATGTGACGGTAAGCATCATTCCGGTACTCATACTCATAGTTATCTATGAAATATTTAAGTATTTCAGGCACTCCGGGGTGTCCGGTGGTCTTATTAAGAAAAGTCCGTCTTCTTTGATCATCAGGCCCATATAAAAACTGAAGCTGATAACCTACAACATCATCGTTGATAATCTTCTCAACTTTATTAAAAGCAGTATAATCAACACTCTGCGGATAGCTTTCTGCAGCAAAGTCTGCCGTTGGGCTGCTGATACCTGTTACCGCATGAGGCTTCCCCTGTGGGTGTTGGTAATTGTAACTGTTGCTTGCTGTGCTTACATCACTTTTTTTTGTGATGTTACCGTTGTCATGATAACTCAGGCTTGCCACAGTTTGGTCATTTACTTTCCAACCTGTGAGGCGGCTGTTGAGTTTGTCAGTGTCGTAGGTGAAAGACTCATTCATTCTTCTCAAATCATCAAATCGCTCACTAAGATTTCCTGTTTCAGGGTCAAAGATATAAGCTAACGCCATTATTTCTGTTCGCTCCTTACCATTACCTTTTGTTACTTCATGAGTCCATGGAAACCCATATTGATCATAGTTCCAACTAATGGTGGTGTGCCCTCCAACTTCTGCAAACCTGTATTGACCTCTGTGGTTCTGCGAGATACCTTCCCACAGCAAGTCCAAATTGTCCATTCGCCTCACCTCCTGCATGTAGCCAAGTGGGTTGTATGCATAAACAAGGCCAAAGCCGCTAGGGTAAGTGTAGGTTTCCAACATGCCGTTTTCCTGATTGTAGCTGTAAGCAAAGTTAAAAATATTTTGATCAATGGTTTCAGTTTTTGTTACAACACGGCCCAGGTCATCATATTGATAAGCGATGCTTGTGCCGTTGTTGCGCGCGCTTTGGTACAATAAGCCAAACCCCGGCATACTGCTATCGGTGATGTATTCAAAGGACGTTTCTTCGTTACCGCCGGAAGTTAGAGCTTTTGTACGTATCCTGCCAAGCTCATCATATTCCATTGTGTAGGTGTAACCATTTGCGTCTGTTTGTGATTTCAGCTCGCCATAAGCATTGTACGTATAAGTAATTGTTCCGGCATTGGGTTCAATAATTTTAGCTCTGTTTCCGGCAGGGTCATACTCAATATGGGTGTATTGCCCAAGTGCATGTGTTTGGATCAATCGTCCTGTGCCATCATAATCAAAGTTGATGCTACCGGCATCGTCTATGCTCCAATCGGTCAAACCAAATGCATTGACTATCTTCTCTGACCACACCCCAGTGCTAAGATTCTCAGATCGTGTGCTTCGGCCTGTGTAAACGGTTTCGATCAAGGTAGCATCAGGCAATTCTATTTCTTTAACTCTTCCTAGCACATCATAGGTATAATTTGTCCTAAGTGAAGGTGTATCCGTTGCATAATATGGCTCTGTAACCGCAAACAACCTGCCATATTCATCATAAGCCTTGTCAATGAATATGGCATCACCCTGCAAATTAAACGAAACTGATCTGAGCTCACGCTGGAGTTTATCAAAAAACACATATGTTTCGTGCCATTGTTCCTGCTCTGTGGTGGTCAGTTTAAATTGATGCAGGTAATGGGAAGCATAAGGTGGGGCAAATCGATGGTCATCATTCCAGTAAAAAGCAATTGAGTCGGCTGTGCCATCGGGAAAAGTGGTCTTTCCCAGATCTCCAAAATGGTTATAGCTATACATCGTTTGGTTTCCCCTGGCATCAGTTTGTGACAAGATTAATGCCAGCGAGGGGTTGTAATCGTATTCTGTAATGAAATTATCATCATCGCTTTCAACTATTTTTCGGGTAAGAAAACGATGTTGATAGGCATCGCTGTATTCATACCTGGTGACCCTTTCTTGCAATTCGGGGTCATTGGGTGCGCTGCGCGTTGTTTTGGTAACCGAGCCGAATGTATCGTATTCATACACTACCAGGTTAACATATTCAGGGCCGTTTTCTGGTGTAGTCAGCTCCGATTTCAATCGTTTTGTGTCGGGCCAATACTCAAAGGATTTAGTAGTACTGATAACATTAGGATAGTCCTCTTCACTTCGTTTCATTTCGGTAACCGATGCTGGCTGCACAATCCATGCCTGGGGTGTGGGATCAAAATACTGTGCTTCATAATCGGTATTGAAAGCCCAGTAATCATCATTTACATCCGAACGCCAGGTACAAGCCATTTCTTTCCACTTTAATGAGTTGCCGAAATTGTCAATATCCGCTATATCCTGAACCTTGGCAGTTCGTGCTATTAAAGTGTTGTTGGGATCATTATCCCATCGGGTATTATAGGTTAAAGTGTTAACCGGTACAAATATCAGTGCATCGGCAGGAGTAGTTGATTTTATCGCTACGTTTTTTACAGTCTGACTCAGGTTAAAACTGTTGACCATCGATCTAGTAGTTATTAATGAATCATAAGGAAAATAATACAACCCATTATCAATCTTGAGTTTACGATTTACTTGTGTACTTGTCATAGCGGAATGGTCATTGACATCTGTCCTTTGAAAACCAAGAACTCCCTTGCCTTGTGCATGGGACATTAAACCATGAAAACTATAACTAATTGGTGGATAGTAGCCTGGACCATCAGGCCGTTTTGTTTCAAGTTGATGGACAAGGCAAATCGGATAACGATATTTCATAACAGGGTATTCATAACCAGGCACATAGGTACCAGGCTTGTATGCTGTATATGAAATACGTTGTGAAAGACCTAAGCCGTTTGTAACGCTAACGATGCGATCATTTGGCACTCCATTGTTCGCAATTAGAGATGCTTTTCTAACTGTGTACTGTCCCAACGAACCGAGCACTTCTTCTCCAAATTGCATATCGCTGTATTGGGCAGTAACTGACAAAAGAATTTCCTGTACTCCGTTTCCAATAAAATCACCTGGTAATGTCTTCACTTCCCAAACATCAAAAAAATCTTCATCATTCAATTCAACGGTAACATAATCAGAAGCGCTTTCGAAGCCGGCATTAACGCCAGGGTATTTGTAATGTTTTGTGTAATCAATGTTGAAATACCCTTTTGATTCAGATGCCCCAAGCTGAAAGATATCGCTTCTGCCATCGTTATTTAAATCAACGATATGATATTGTGAATTGTACCATGCATTTTCATTATTAATTACTTCTTCATATTCCAATGTGAAACCATTACCAAATCCATAATAGATCAAAACTTTCCTCTCAGTAGCTGAATGATTCTTTGACACTATAATATCATCTTTGCCATCACCATTAAAATCGGCAATGTCAATGGTTTCAAATGATGAGCCAAGCAACAAATCGGTTCCTTCATGCATCAGAATGCATGCTGATGAGCCAATAAAAAGCTTGTATCTTTTAACCTGATACACATTTTTACTTGCTTCAATATTTACTATCCCAGTTACACCACTTCCTACAAAGTTACCCTTTCTGTAGTTTGTCAAAATATTAAAGTTTGTGATTGTTTTTCGGTTATTTAAAACGAAAAAGGAGTTAATATCCGGCGTTCCGGGATAATAGTAAAAGTCTGTTCCATCTGTAGTAATTATATCCTGGAGGCCATTGCCGCTGAAATCTCCTGTAAGTACAATATACTCAGCATTTGACTGAGCAACCTGAATAGAATTAAAATTGCCCATTATTTGCTTCTCAAACCTAAATATTTTCAATTGATTCGGTTTGCTTATGATTAACTCGTCAGCTCCTGTTCCATTAAAATCACCTGTAAACAATTCTCCTGTCATATTATCAACAAGCACCTTGTTGCCCGGTGACTGATTGAACCTGATGTATGTACCAGTTTCATCACTTAGAACACGTGATTCAGCCAAGTCGGATTTTCCATCACCAGTAAAATCACCTGTTTCTATATTTATCTGAGGGTTGAAACGATCCAGTTCAGAGAACAAATGAGTATGAGTATCGCCATCTGAGAAGTTGTTTACTTCCCAAATAAAGTTTGTAGGATTAATCTGCTCATTTCCGCTTTTAAGAGTAATACTCTCGAGGTAGGGTGCGCCAAAGATACCATCGTTTAAGTAGTTTATCTGATATTCCTTAATAATGTCTCCCGCATATTTGATTTCAATCTTATCTAATAATTTTCTCACACTATACTCATAGGTACTATTTCCATGGGCAAAATAAGAAGTATTCCAAAATTCTGGATCTAATTCTGATCTATCTGGGTCAGATCTAGAAATTTGATAGATAAACTCAACAGTATATACATTTTCATTAAGGTCTTCATTAACATTTTCATTATTAGAATATTTGATTTTCTCTAAGTAAATCCCTCCATGGTTCTCCAATTTAATATATTCATATTCAATCACATTACCCATCAAGTCGGTAACTTTATTGAGGTGCCAGCGTATAGGTAAAGTGGTAGGTCCATTGCTTTGTCTGGATTGAGCTGTTTGTCCATAACTTTTTTTTAATCCATGTTTTGTTTGCACGGTCCATGTCGAATTACCTATTTGAGGATCGTTAACAACTACCCTAGAAATCTCATCAAACTCTGTCCGATATTCATTCTCATTCTCATTTTCACTTATGAGAATCAACCTATTCCCATCAAGTGCAAATCCATCATCCTCGAAATCAATACTTCCTATTTTTGAGTCAAAGTATAAATTTTCGGCCACTCTTGTAATAAACGACCATCCACTAATTCCCCATCCTTTTCCAAGTACACCTGTTTCTCCCCGGCTGTTGTATTGCAGGGCAAGCTGTAGGGTTAAGCCTCCCCTGCCTGGCGGTAGATCTATGTTTATGGAATAAACAGCAGCTCCGTTAGGTGAAACTGAAAGGTCTCCATTCAGCGTGCCTACCTGAATCTCTTGTGCCAGCATCCTTATGCTTCCGGCAAATAAAAGTGTTAGAAATATTATTATGGTTTTCATAACGTTTTGGTTTTAATGGTTTGTTTAGTTTTTAATGATAAGCCAGCTAATGGATTTATCCTGACGGGTAAGTATTAAATGGTAGTTACCGCTTGCATAGGAGCTCATATCAATCTTATGCTGTTGTGCATGCTTTAATAAGCCGTCGTAAATAAGCACACCATTTGTGGCTATAATCCTTAACTGTATGGGTTGTTCAGTAATATCCTCCATAGCAATGGTGATGCTGCTGCTAGTGGGATTGGGGTAAATGTTTATAATGGCTTTGTCAAAGCTGTCGGTCAATGTTTTGTCCTCATTGCTTGCCAGCTCCGTAGCCTGATCATGACTAAGTTCACCATCAGGTACAGCCGTATCTTTTAGCAGGTTAATAACACGGCTGATGCGATTCCCGTTATCATCGTAAGCATACGATACTGTTGATTGTTGCGCGGTGACAGCTGAAATTGTTATCACAGTTGTCATAAGCGCCAGTTTTATACATTTCATTTTAATTAGTTTTGTGGTTTTGAAAATATTGTCTAATTCATATTCAGGTTAATAAGTAATAAAGTTGGATTTATGTACACATAGTACCCTAGCCGCAAGCCTTTTGCAAGGCTGCAATAGTGTCGAAATATGACAATTCAACTTCGAAATTGAGATTCCATACCAGCACCTAAATCACCATATAGCGACTATATGATCTTCATTGATGCTGTGCACGTATTACTTAAACATGCATCGGTAT
This sequence comes from uncultured Bacteroidales bacterium, assembly GCA_937926515.1. GTDB lineage: Bacteria > Bacteroidota > Bacteroidia > Bacteroidales > F082 > CALAZZ01. Next base: position 8,046 of record CALAZZ010000121.1, read on the forward strand.
GTTGGATGTAAGTATACCATAAAAAATTTAAGGTTGGTATCGGTGATGAGCAGTGATGCAATTGTCTAACTGCTCAATATCTTGATAAGCCACCTCAAACTAATTGATATGTTGGAGGTGGCCTGTGTGCTATGTACTTGTTTTTCCCCAGATAGAAAATACAGTTATTTAACGGGGCTAAGCAACACGAGGTGCCATGCAATATGATATGTTCCCAGTGAGCATTCATAACTGCACCGTATGAAGTAAAGGTTTTCTGACAAATCTCAGGAAAACTGCTTGATTTATGCCGTGGTGGGTATGTAAGGGGGGGGTAAGTATCTGTTTTCTAATAACTTAGGCTTGAGTTCAAAGTGAAAAGCACCATTATTAGGTTGGTAAACTAATCCAAGTTTATATAGGCACGACGAGATTGGCATCCCGGAGTAATTTGGTTCATGTATTAATACCCAATAAGCAATGTATCTAACCACATATTTTTAACATTTTATTAACAATTGATGGGTAAGTTAGAATTTATAATATAGACCTGCATTTATTTAGGTTGTTTATTTCTTTAAGCTTTTTAATGTGTTATACGCTAAGATGTCCTCATGCAACAAGTAAAAAAAAGGTTGGCTATAGCATCGGGGTTAAGCGCAAGCATAAGCACTTAAAACTTAAACCTGTTCGTGCGAAATAATTTGTTTTGACTTTGCATCGTGGTTTTTGTAAGTTGCCACACGAGAAGACTCGTGCGGCAGCGCAGGGAACTTTCAGAAATATCTGATCGATGATGAAGGAAATTCAGTTAGATCACTGAGCCCAAGGACCAATCCACTGAGTGAGGACATCAAGGCCTGGCTATCCAATTAAATCAATTGGGTTTTTCATGATGGAGGCTGCACGGAAGATTCTGCGCGGCTTTTTTGTTCTTACAGTTAACAGGTTGGTCTTAAATCGATTGATATAAATACAGGTAACGAATTAAACTCATTTAGCAGCAAAAAGTTTTTGATAATAATTCTGCTGCTACAAAAAATCCTATCTTTGTATAGTTATGGAATCGAATGAAATAAATGCAAGTATCATCAATTATCTCAGACCCTATAGTCCTGAGCGAATTGGAATTTTTGGCTCATTTGCCCGAAGAGAAGAGACCTCTAAAAGCGATATTGATATTTTGGTAAAATTCGGGATAACCATATCATTACTTGACCTGGTAAGGATTCACAGGGAGCTTTCAGATATACTTGGCAGGGAGGTTGACTTGGTTACTGAGTCCTCACTAAAAAATGAAAGATTAAAAAAGCATATCTTCAAGGATCTTAAAGTCATTTATGAATGAAAGATGACAGACTCTATATTGACCACATTCTGCAAAGCATAGAAAGGATTAATAAGTATCTTGAAGGCAAAAATCAACTGGTATTTGCAGATGACCTGTTAACACAAGATGCTGTTATCAGACAGTTGGAGATTATTGGAGAAGCAACAAAGAGGATTTCTAATGAATTCAGAACAGCAAATCCGCATGTTCCATGGACTGACATGGCAGGAATGAGGGACATTTTAATACACAACTACCTTGATGTAGACTTGGATATTGTCTGGAAAACTGCTTCAGAAAGCATACAAGATCTGAAGAAGCTACTGCAAAACTTAACATGGTTAAGTTGAACTTTCAGTGATATGATTCGATAGCAAGAATTTATCAAGTGCCGTTGATTACATTTCAAGTAACTGGCATGCGTCAATTTCAAATTAGCAAACATTTTCGTTTACCCAAAAACCCCCTGCACCACTCCCCCATCATGGCTGATGGTTTGTCCGGTTACGTAACGTGAGCCTGGCGAAAGCAGCCAGAGTGCCAATTCAGCCAATTCAGCAGCTTCGCCCATGCTGCCCACAGGGATGTGTTTCTCGAACCTACTTTTAGCCTCTTCGTAGGTAATGCCTTCATTGGCAGCCTTCTTTTGGAACACCCGCTTCACAGCAGCCGTGTTATGATAGCCGGGCGCAAGAATATTTATTGTGATGTTTTGCAATGCCAGCTCACGCGACAGGGTTTTCACAAATCCAACCACCGCCATGCGAAGAGAATTGCTCAGTACCAGGTTTTCAACCGGTTGCTTAACCGAAACACTCTCAATGAAAACAACCCTGCCATATTGCTGCTGCTGCAGAAGTGGCACAATCTTTTTCACAAACGAAACCTTCCACCGCACCAATTGAAGCCATGCCTGGTCCCAATTTTCCATTTTGCTCTCCATGAACGACATGGCGGGCGGACCGCCTGCATTTATGAGTACCCCGCCCAGCCGGGTTTTGTCACACCGATCCAACACCTCATTCTGTGTGGCATCCTGTGTGATATCGCCTGCAACAGGGATGAGCCTACCCGGGTGCTGATCTGCAAAATCAACTAGTACATCATTGCTTCGGGCCACAGCTATCACAATGGCTCCTTCATTCAGCAAGCCTTCCGCAATGGCACGTCCAAATCCGCTGCCTGCCCCACATACGATAAAAAAACGATCTTTGATATTCAAATTCATACAGCTAAAAGTTTTATTCCACCAAAAGTACAAATACTGTGTGATGAGGCCTATCTGTTCAGCAAAAAGAAATTCAATATGAGCCAACATTCCATTCGTTGAACATCATTACATTATTTATGCTAATTTTGCGCTCCTGGATAAAACCCCGGAAGCTGCAAATCAATGACCAATGCTGCGCGAAAAACATTAATCAAAGGTACGGTTGCCATTGGCATATCAGCTACCTTGTGGGGTTTCGATGGGGTGGTGCTTACTCCCAGACTCTACAACCTTGATGTGAGTTATGTGGTTTTCATGTTGCACCTGTTTCCTTTCGTTTTAATGAATTTTTTTCTTTACAAGGAATACAGGCACCTCAAAACATTTACCCGTTCCGACCTGGTTACCTTTGTGCTTATCAGTTTTTTTGGTGGCGCCATCGGGACCCTGGCTATAGTGAAAGCATTGTTTTTAATGGACTTCAATCACCTTTCGGTGGTCGTGCTTCTGCAAAAGCTGCAACCCATATTTGCCATATTGCTGGCCACTACCCTTCTGGGTGAAAAACTGCGCCAATATTTTGTGATATGGGCTACACTGGCTATTATTGCAGGATACTTCCTCACCTTTGGATGGGCACTTCCCGATATGCACCAGGGCACCGAAACCATTTATGCTTCTTTGCTGGCACTGCTTGCTGCCTTCTCTTTTGGAAGCTCAACCGTGTTTTCAAAAAAGATACTCGGTAAGTTTGATTTTGTCACCTCCACCTTTTACCGGTATGGCTTTACCAGCTTGATCATGTTGATCATCATGATCGGTTTTGGTGATTTTGGCCAAATACAGGCCACCACCTCCATCAACTGGTTGTTTATTGTCATTATCGGTCTTACCACAGGCTCAGGTGCTATCTTTCTGTATTATTACGGTTTAAGAAAAATCAAAGCCATAATGGCCACCATTAGCGAATTGTTGTTTCCTGTATCAGCCGTATTGTTTGATTACCTGATCAATGACAGCCTCCTGACACCGGTACAATGGATCGCTGCAGCAGCCATGATCTATTCCATAATCCGGTTGAACAGCGCTCCCGAAAAAATTTCCTGAACAGACAGGAGGTGTCCTATCATAATTATTTTTACCTTTAGATATTGATTCATATCAGGTAAAAGGGTCTCACAGGCCTTCAATAGTTTATAATTCTTAATACCCAGGGAGGTTGTATGTCAGAAGATTTGAAACATGTATTTTCCGGAACGCTGGTCGAGGCCGGTTTTGTGAGTGAAATATTGGAAGAGAACGGCATCGGTGTGATTAGCCGGAACCCGTTGCGCGAAAGTGTGATCGCAGGATGGGCCTCAGGGGGACTATCGGATGAAACCCTTAGGCTGTTTGTAAATAAGGATGACGAGGAAAAAGCCCTGAAACTCATCGAGGAATACCTGAACTCCAGGAAATAAAATATGGAAGCCTGTCTTCAGAGGTGGTTCCTCAAAGATGGACTTATTGTCAGCTCATGCGATTTTGATCCAAAGCTCATGCATGCTGACGGAATGATCTATGAGGTGTTGCGTGTGATGGACGGCAAGCTGCTTTTTGCTGAAGAGCATATGGACCGGCTGCAACATTCATTGGCACTGGCCCGAATTGAAACAGCCGGAAAAATAACCGAATTAACGCATCAACTTAAAGAGCTGATCAGAATCAACCATGTCAACGATGGGAATATAAAAATCGTTGTGATGCCGGGACAATACAGTTCCGAAATAAAGACCGCTGCTTGGTTTATCCCACATTACTATCCAACCGAAGCCATGTACCGCAACGGCATCAGGGTATCTACACTGCAGCTTAAACGTGAAAACCCAAATATAAAAATACAACGTAGCAGCTACAGACGAAAAGTGGATCGAGCTAGAGAAATGGAGGATGTGTTTGAAATACTGCTAGTTAAGGATGGTATGATAACTGAAGGGAGCAAAACAAATGTTTTTTTTATCCGTAAAGAAGATTGTTATACAGCACCAGATAGTTTGGTGCTGAAGGGAATAACACGGGACAAAGTGACAAGGATTTGTAAAAGCAGAGGCATTCATCTGCATTTTGAGGCTGTCAGAGTGCAATATCTTCATTGGTATGAAGCTGCTTTTCTAACCGGCACTTCAACCAAGGTGCTAGGGATATCAAGCATTGATGGTCTTGCCAACTTTCAGGCAAATCATAAAGTATTGAATGAAATAATTGATGCTTACGATGATATGATCAGAAACTACCTGCGGATGAATAACAGCTCAGGAGGTTGATCCCTCAGGCATCTCGCTTAACTGACTCTTAGGCTGAGATATCTGGCATCTGTGAAATCTACCTGTCGAAAGTATAATAGATAACTCCTTTCAATTATCTTTGTGATAACAAATATTATGAACTGGCTATGCGACAACTCACCCTCTTTTTGGCATTCTTCATGGCAAGTGTTTCACTGCCATTGTCAAACCCATTAACCGCACAGCCAAATACGGTGGATAATTTTTGTATATCACCGGAGGAGGAACGGCTTACCGAGTTGATCAACACATTGCGCCGACAGCACCGCCTGCCTGAGATATCATTGTCTGCCTCCTTATCATTTGTGGCTAAATCGCATGTGGCCGACCTTCAGCAATACCGGCCCGACACAAGCATCTGCAATACAAACAGCTGGTCAGATAAAGGCATCTGGACTGCCTGCTGTTACCAGCCTTACGTCTTGAAACAAGATTGCATGTGGGACAAACCGAAGGAGCTGACATCCTATCCATACCGGGGCTACGAACTAAGTTATTTTGAAGAAGGTATAATCCATGTGGACAGTTTGTGGAAGCTGTGGCGAAACATCCCTGAAGTTGTGGATATGTTGCTTTCGCGCAATCATCATGATGACAAGAAATGGGTGGTGATAGGCGCAGGGATATCAGATAATTATGCATCCGTATGGTTAGGCCAAAGGCCGGATCCAAAGGGCAGGCCGCAGGTATGCAGCCAGGCGGGTGCCGTATTCAGGCCTCCATTCAATATCCATTTGCAGACTGCTGTAGATACCGCATCACCTGATGCAGAGCAAGCGAGCAGGTTTTACCTGATCTATGGTAGTTTTTCAGTGCTTGGCGATGCGGAAGAAGCCGTAAGAAGATATCGGAATGCAGGTTTCAATAATGCACAGGTTGTGGCAAAGGACAACCGTATTCGGGTGGCTCTTGATGTATTTCCGACACTACGTGAAGCCATGTTTGCCAAAGACAGGCTTAGTGCCTCCTATTCAGATGCCTGGATATTGAGGGATTAATTTCCTTGCAGGGAATCCTCCGTAAAGCTTTAAATTTTCTAAAACAAACGTTGACTGATTCCTATTGAAAATGTTCGGCCAAGGCTATAAAACTCATACACCTGGTTTTCTGTGTTATAGGATTTATAAACTTCTTCGAAGCTATCATTCAATAAGTTGGTTATCTTAAAATCAACTACTGTCCTACCCGATTTACCAAACTTCTTATTCAGACTGAAGTTCAGACTGTGAAAAGGCTCCACATAAATATCTGGGAACAGACCGGCGCCAACAATGGTGAGTGTAGGGCCCTTGACATTGTAAAACAGGCCTGTTTCGATACCGCTTTTTATCCCATTATAGGTCAATCCCGCATTGATCACATAAGGAGACTGTCCGGCCATTACGCGAGTTTTATCAATGGTTTCACCTGTTTTTTCGTATGTTTTGCGGGAGTTAAATTCCCCTTCAGTCATATCTACAATTGATTTCACCAGGGTTAAATTACCGCTAAAACTAAGAGAACTGAGCTTTGGAGAAACAAAACCCAAGTGTTTCCTAATCTCAAATTCAAGGCCATACACCTGTCCACTACCGACATTTCTGGTTTGGTATTCAGTACTGGTTTGCTGTTCAGGCATACGGACCAATTCGATGGGTTTGTCAAACTGCTTGTAAAAGCCGCTTACAGAAAGCATCTGGCCATCAAGCAAAAACCATTCCCAGCGCAGATCGTAATTATTTATGCGTGTTTCAACAAGGTTTCCGGCCCAATCACCTACTTTGAAGAGGCTTCCGTTAAAAATACGATTTGATAGTGGGTCCAATATCTGTGCGTAGGATAATTCCTTGAATGAAGGCCGTGCGATAGTTTTTGCGTATGCGATGCGCAGGTTCTGAACGGGTGTCAGGCTATAAATAAGATTTAATGATGGAAACAGATCCGTCGCATCAAGCACCTTTTGGTTATCCAGGTTGTTTCCATTTTCAGTATCACCACCGGCATAAGCCTGATCACGCCCGGTATGGCGTTGTACATAGTTCTCCATACGCAGCCCCAGTATAGTTTTTAGTTTGTTTAATGGCTGTAATTCAATTGAGGAATACGCGCTTATATTGTTCACATTTGAACTGTATGCATTGGGATTGGGATCATTATTACCCGTTTGATAATAAATCCCATTGGGCCTGTTTGGAAACAAGTTTTCAGGGTTGAGCACATCATTGGCTGTTGGATTTTTCCAAACCTGCACCGCAGAGAACTGAATATCATAAAAAAGTATTTCATAGTCCCGCATTTTATATTGATGGGCTGCGCCCAATTTAATACGCGCTTCGCGTTTTAATATGTTCAGTTTTTTGGTGATGTCCACTTTGGCTGTATTGTTTATCTCATTGAGTGTTCTCCATATCCTGGAAGGATTACCCCCGGCTCCGGCGTTGAAGAGGGTATCGCGCGTACGGTAGGTAAATGCCGTTTTACGGATATCAGGATCTACGGAGCTGGAGCGTGTGGGTGAGATACGCCAATCTATTTCGATTCCTGCCTGCTGGAGCAAGTGGGTTCCTCCCAGAAAAAGATTGGTCAGTGCACGTTCATTATAGACCAGGTTATCAGAGCCTGCCAAATAGCCCGACTGGCCAACGGCTTCACCATCATTATCTGCTTGCAATTGGGCAGCTACACTAACACCATTCTGTAAGTGCATGGCAGTAAATCTTATTTTTGATAATTTAGATTTGAATGCTATACCTGCCAATCCTCCTATAAGCGTGTTTTGTTCTCCAATCCGGCCTTCCTGTATGGTGGCATAGCGCAAGTCATACTTTTCAGGATCAATAAAACGCTGGTATTCACTTAAGGTTAAGTCTTGATGAAAAGTTTGTGACGACTTGTAAGCCAAAGAAACAATATAACCAATTTTGTTTGATGAATTGCTTCTCCCTCTTTTCAATTCCAATTGGTCACCTGCAGAAATGCCCAGGCTATAATCGACAAAACTCCGCTGATTGATCGCACCCAATGTTGGATTAAAACTTTTAATAAATTCAATAACCTCCTCTTCACTTGCTCCACTGAATGGTGTGGGAATATCTTTGCCTCGTGCATTATCAGGAAGTGCACGTGTACCGTCGTCAAAACCCAGAAAATCATATTTACCGCCTTTATAGGTGAGGTAATTGGCATTGAAATGCATATCAGGATTAAAGCCCATTTCAGCTGAAACATTTATGGTGCGCATTTCCGGGAAATCCTTCGTTTCTATATTTACCAACCCCCCTGTGAAATCAGCCGGTAAATCAGCTGTGAAATTCTTTGATACCATGATGTTATCGATCAGGTTTGTGGGGAAAATATCCATTTGCAGCGTGTTTCTGTCCGGATCAAGTCCAGGGATTTCAATTTCATTGAGTGTATTCTTAGTATAACGATCACCAAGTCCACGCACATAAACATATTTTCCATCTTCTATGGTTACCCCGGTTATTCTTTTAGCTGCTTCAACTGCAGTGCCGTCACCAGTGAGCCTCATTTTAGCAGCTGAAATACCATCAAGCATTGCGGGTGCTTTCATTTTAACCGTAAGCAGTGCTGCTTCAGTGGTGCGAATCGCCTCTGCCACCACCACCACTTCGGCCAACTCCTGGCTACTTTCCTTCAAAATGAGGTCTTCAAGCAAGGTAACCTTTCCCGACTCAACTTTAACACCCTCAAATACTATCGTTTGATAAGAGATATAAGAAAACTGAACATCATAAGTTCCAGCTGCCACATCAATCGAGAACTGTCCATCCAAATCAGACATGGTACCAATGGTCGTGCCTTTCAAAAACACAGTAACGCCAACAAGGCTTTCACCATTGCTTTCATCAAATACGGTTCCTCTTATTTTACCGTTTTGAGCATTTGATAACAGGAAACCAAGAATTAATATTACAAACAGGCTTACTCTTTTCATGATGTTTTTGGATGTGTGGTGATCTCAACCTGTGAAACCAAAGAACAGACCCATGTGTGTGCTACCATGGGCCTGTTCAGTATAATTAATATGTTGTTGTTAAGAACAATCCTTAAGTTGTAATTTAAAAACCGGACAGTTTCCCAGCTTTTGCAGCCCAAGTCCATGAGAAAACGTCCAGGTTCACCGTATGGTTAGAGCCTGATAACACGCCGGCAGGCACATCCCCATTCACATGGTCAGGCAGGTCAGCTTCGGGCACATCCAGAACTATGTTGGAAAAGTTCACTGTTCCCGTATTGTGAACAACACGGTTAATTTTCTGCCCGGGCTCAATGGCTGTTATAAAGATATTTTCGAGGTTCACTATGGAGTTATCATCTGTATTGATCAGGTCGGATGAATACTTGCCTGCAGCAGGATCATTGGCAATAACAAGACCATTTTTGATAGTATGTCCAGCCTCATACGAACCTTCAGGTCCATCCAACTCAAAATTGTGGTCTCCAGGTGTGATCACAACGAAGTTATCTAAAGTTCCGGCCCATGACTGGTCAGTATCAATTGCATCATCCAGGCAGTTCCAAACGACAGCATTCGTAACATCTACAGTACCACCAAACCACTCAATACCATCATCCTGATTAGCAATAACCTCAATGTTTTCAATTACAGTTCCACGTCCTACACCACCCAGTGTAAGTCCGTTGATCTCATTTCCGGCACCAATATTGGTTCCACCATGGCGAATGGAAACATATTTGATCACACCTGAGTTGTCATTATCTAGGTTACCACCATACAAACCATTGGGGTCGGTAGCAGGAATACCCTCAATTTGAACTTCACTCACATCACCGGTTTCATTTGAAGCAGAAATGCGGGCACTGCCCAAAACTATTATACCTCCCCACAAGCCATTGGCTTCAGGATCGAGGTTGGGGCTTTCTATTTGTCCGGGCATGATTTCATCAGCCACACTGGTAAAAATAATGGGTGCATCGGCAGTTCCTTCAGCCATCAATTTGCCACCACGGGCAATTAACAAGGCTGTGGCATTGGCACCGGTAC
>CALAZZ010000122.1 GCA_937926515.1 uncultured Bacteroidales bacterium
TATTACTTCCTCCTCTTCATTTTCATTTTGATTAAACAGGTCAGCAACCATATTCACGATGTCTTCCTCAATTTGCTCGGTGGCACCGGTAACAGTCGCAGCAATCTCACGTTTAGTTTGAATTATCTTGTATATTTTCTCGTCAATAGTTTTCTCCCCTAAAAAGTAAGTGCAGGTGACTGAATCCTGCTGGCCGATCCTGTGGCAGCGATCCTCGCACTGGTCACAATCGGCAGCTGTCCATGGGAGCTCAACAAAGGCAACCCTGGAGCTGGCAGTTAGCGTCAGTCCCACGCCTGCAGCTTTGATTGAGCAGATGATAAGTTGCGTTTTGGGGTTATTCTGAAAGCTGTCAATGGCATTTTGCCGTTCTGCCTGGTTGTCGGCACCTGTAATGGTCACAGCTTCTGGAAAACGTCTGTGAATGGCTTGTATAACCTCTTTTAGGTGAGCGAATATTACCAGCTTTTCACCTGATTCCATAATGTCATCTACAAACTCAAATACATCGGCAAGCTTTCCCCTGGCAGAGATGTTCTTCAGGATTCCAATCTGAACCATAACCTCACCCCGGAGCGCCCTGGCAACCTTTTCATCATCGGCCTCTTTGTACTGCCGGAGGTATTTGATCAGGTTGTTTTCAGCATCGGTGTACTCACGCCTGGTACTTATCTGGCACATGGCAACCTGGCGGAGTTTGGCTGGAAGTTCTTTTAAAACGTCCTGCTTATCGCGACGATAGAAACAGCTGATATTTAGCTTGTAGTTAAGTTCCCTTAAGTTGCTTGCTTCGCGGGCTCCAGAACAGTAACGCCTAACAAATTGCTGGTATCCACCAAATGCTTTTAGCTGATCAATGATACCAAGTTGGCTTATCAGGTCCTTGGGCTTGTTGATCACCGGTGTGCCTGTCAGCGCAAGGATGTACTCTTTTCCGGTAGCTATCCCTTTGGTAAACTTCGTTTGTTGGGTGGCAGTAGATTTAACCCTGTGCGACTCATCTATGATCACACTTTTAAAGATATCCTTCTGATGCTTAAACTGCACATGATTCAACCTCAGCTTGGCATTTTCAGGCTTCTGTATTTTCAGGACAAAATACTTTTTCAAACTTTCGAAGTTGACTATAAAAACGTGTGCGAGATTAGCCTGGGCATACAGGTGAAAGTTATGCTTTACCTGGTCATTGAGTATTATTGCCTTTTTATTGCACCACATGGCCCATTCACGTTGCCAGTTTATTTTGAGGGATGATGGTGCAATGACAAGGCAGGGGAATGCATCTGCAGCAATAATTGTAGCTATTGCCTGGGCTGTTTTACCAAGACCAGGTTGGTCGCCAATGATCAGCCGTTTCTTTTCAAGTGCATATGCCACTCCCTGTGCCTGGTAAGGGAATAGCTGCATCTTGAGTGGGATGATTGTTTTTAGTTCGGGGAGAGGTGGAATTTCTTCAAAATGTTCTTCATCAATTTTTTCTGCAAACTGGAACCGGTACCTGTTTGCAAAGGCTTCCACCTCGGACCTGTGGTCAATCGGCACGATCCAGCATTTATTGACGGGGTCAAACCTCCTTGCTGGGAGTTCTTTCACGGCCTCCACGAGGTATGGGGCATACCTGAATGTGATACGGAAATTTTTATTTTGTTCGGTGATAGTCATTCTCTAATCTTCATCAAAAAAGATTTCATCATTCGGATTTCTTGGCTCCATCAATGCCTTCTTGTTCTTCTCAATATATTCCCTGATATCCCAGGATTGAATAGGCTTTACATTGAGCTGTCCAGCGATGGTGCATACCATTTCCTCACTCATGGGGTTGATGGCATAGATAGCGTTGTCATCTGATTTCTCAAGTCCCATTTCTGTGGCTTTGTTATAAACAGAGTATTCAGGCCTGTCCAGGAAGTGACCAATCACTTTTGCCGGATATACCGGGTACATCCTAATCAGATATCGTAATTCTATGCCTGTCCAGGTTCTCATATTATGAAGTTATCAAGGTGCGTTTATGCTGTCCTTTATTGTCCCTGATCCTGCTTGGCTCCATGCTGGAAACATGATATCCATCACATTTTTCACACCAGTATTCTGTGAGCTTTATTCTCTGCTTGAGCCCCCACACCCGTGCGAAATGTTTTGCAACACTCCTCTCTGGCCAACACTTTTTATTGCAGAATCCGGTTTCCATATCAGGCCTCAACCACTTTTAGTTCTTCAATCTTTTTATCAATTGATGCTTTGCGCTTTTCGTACACTTCGTTGTGTTTTGCTTCGATCTGAGCCATGTTTTCAGCATTATAATTTCATTTGTGACTGGTCCGTTTTCAGTTTCGATTGTTTCTGTAAGCTCAATTTCAAGGCTTCAATTTTTGAGCTTGGCTTTTCTGATTTTTCGTTGCATTGTTTTGATTTTAAGTAATTGAATTTGTTTAAGAGGTCAATTGCTGCGCGTGTAACTGCAGAGTCTGGTGGGCCCTGAGCCCTTAGCCGGTTCACACGCAGGAATTGTTCCTCGTCAATTATCGTTGCACACGCATCGAGTTTCATTGTGGGAACTTGATGGTGAGAGATTCAGTTGTGGATGTTGCCGGGGGCATAAGCAGCTCTCCAGTTTCGCTGTCGGCAATATTGATTCCCGGCTTGATGGTTTTAAGGAAAGCCTCCCGTTCTTTGATCTGCGCCTTCAATTCTGCTTCCTTTTCCTTAAGTTCGTTCCAGGTGCTGTCGTTACAGCCCGAGAAGTCATAAGTTGTCCGATTCATCTTTGTGATCGTTACACCGAAAGCCTTAAAGGTTTTCTCGGAGTACTTCTCAGCTTCTTCCCTGACATACTCTTTAACTTCCGGATGCTTACGTATGGCATTAATCGTTTCCTCGAGGTTTTTAAGCATTACCTCAAGTTCAAGGGGGTTGCGTTGTCCTGACAGGACTTCGTCAACGCAGAGGGCCACAAATGTTTCCCTCTCGGCCTTTGTGGCCGGTAGATAGGTGAATTGTGCTATTGCATCTTCCATTGTTTTGTGTGTTTAACTATTTGATAAATATTTCGGGTTAATTCATTGTCATAATTGGCATCATGGAGTTTACTCTCGTCAATGTCACCGAGTAGTTCGGAGGCAACAGTCATGAGTTTGAAGTTTGGCATCTGGTACCTGTATTCGAGGGTGAATGCAGTGGCAAGGATCATTACGTCGAGGGGGTTGCTCCAGAACCAGGAGCCAAAATATTTATCATTGTTCCGGATAAATAATTCCCTCAGGAAATGGTTGTCGAAGGAGGCATTGTTGTATCCTCCAAGAAATGCTTTGTCAAGCTTGTCGAACTTGTCAATGTGCCTGGCAAGGATGCTTATCAGTTTTTGGTACACCTCTACCTCTGTTGGATAGGATAGCAGATCATCTCTGGTGATCCCTGACACTTTAAGTGCAGCATCATCAATTTTAAGTTGGCCGTCAGGCCGGATATGGAAGTTAAATTGCTCCATCACCTGGCCATCAATTTCGAGCATACCACCAAGTTGGTGGATGCCGTGGATTTTGTGATCGAGACCGGTTGTCTCAAGGTCAAAGAATAGGATTTTTGTCATATCGGTATTGTGTTTAAATTGTTATATGATCTGGATACTTTGGTGCTAATGGCCTGTATGATCCATCAGCTTTTTTATTGCACGCTGGGCATTCCTTTTGAGGAATTACCTCGTTGTGGAAGAAGGAGTCATCATAGCCGGAACCTTGGTAGGTGTGGCCGCAATGCTCACATTCGTAAATGGCCGTGAAATCACGGCGGTGCTGGGATATAATCTTCTGAATTTTCATCCTATTTTGTGTAAGTATTTGGTATATCCTTTAAGTGTCATAAACTTGCCAAACTCCTCAAGCAGGCCCTGAACATCACTGGCAAGGGCTTCGTATCGCAGGCAAGGGAAAGGCTCATGGGCAACGATGATGCCCTCGAAGGTCATGTTTGGTTGGAAGCCTTTAAAGCCTCGAACCTCAAACACATCGTACCAGAAGGATTGGCTCTGGAACATGTCCATGTATATCCGCCACTGGTAGCTGTTGTAGTATTCACCCCATCCCGGGTAGCTGAATTTGCACTTGGCATCCCTCAGCTCTATGCCCTCGACACCATCAGCACGGCCCGAAAGGGTGATGTCCATGCTGCTGGTGGAGTAAACTTTCCTGATAGGCACTTCATGCACCATGTTGGGGTGTGCGTTGCGGTAATCTATGGCCGGTTGGGCCTGCCCAGGTGTAAAGATGATCCCCTCGGCCTTTATGGAGCCATTAGCAGGGAAAGGCAGTTCAATGATTTTATGGAAGGCTGAGCCCAGGCGGGTTTTATCATTGCCTGAAAACTCACCGGTCAAAGATTCAATGATTGCCTTTTCAGTATCCCAGTCGCTCACATTATCAATGAAGCGCCTGAACTTTTCTATTATGGTTACGCTGGCTCGGTACATGGCCTATACATTCATTGTTTGTTGCTGAGTCCGCCCAGGGGTTTTTGGTGTAGGAGTAGTTGGTGAGGCCTCCTGCTTTTCAAAAGCCTTGGTTTCTTTGTTGACTGTAAACCCAAGGGCTTTGCTGCGGTTAGCAATAAGTTTTCTTAATGCCGCAGCATAACTTGGTGGCATTTCGGTAACAATTGATAACAGCTCAGTTAGCTCATCCGGATCTTCACATTGTGCTATGGTTTCCTGAAACAGCACCATCTTTTCCATAGCCTCTTTCTGAGCCTCGCTCATTGTGGCAATAGCTTCTTTCACACGCTCAATGATGTGAGCCATGAATTGAGGAAAATCGGTATCTGCCTCGTTTGGGATTTCAGTTACCGGAATCCTTGCTACATTCTTTCCGATTGTTACATCGGTGGGTTCCCATTGAATTGTGCGCTTATTGTTGATGGTTTTCATATAGCCCACCTGATCAGCGATGCGAAGCAGTAGGTTGTATGATTGACCTGTTACATCCGGGACTTTCTTGATCATGTCACCCTCCTTTTCGTCTTTCGAGTGAGCGATGATTATGAGGTCGGCATTGTCACTCCTGCGATTGTTGACGAACAGCTTGAACTCGTCACCGATACCGCCATAAGCTTTGAGCTTGTTTTTGGCAGCAGCATAGTCATTCTTGATAACATAGCTCATGAGAAAATCATCCAGGGCTGCTTTGGCTGTATCGATACCAATTGTTTGGTAATTGGCAAATGTTCCAGCCTTCTCTTCAGTTTGAACATCCTCCCACTTACTAACAAGCAGTGTGTCCTGGCGGTTGATACTTCGGTCAACGCCGCGGTCGAAATCAATTAACAGCGGCTCGTTGGCCGTGTTGAACAGGGATGTTTTTCCGATCCCTGGCTCACCGTACAGAACGATCACAACGGGTCGTTTTGGGAGGCTTTCTTCTTTTTTTAAGATTGGCATAATTATGAGTATTGAATTGTGAATAAAAAATGATTGCTTTCAGATACCAACCGGCTTATCTTTGTGCCGGCATATTGGTATTGATTGGGTCAGATTCGTGCTGGCCCTTTTTAATTTTCGGGGATCGTATCCCAGGAACTTTACCAGGAGCTCACAAATGGTGTCGTCCGGTGTGTGTGTGTAGTTACCGTAATCCCTACCGCAGCGGTGCTGTAAGTAGGTAAAGAGCCGTGCAAGCTGGGGGTGATTGTCCACCTCAGCAATACTGAACTTGCCCACAAACTCACTGTAGAGATCGCGGCATGTTTTTTCCTTTTTGATTGTTAATGTTTCCATGGCATTTTGATGTTGATTTATAATTGACTTTCTCCCGGAAGATTTTGCTGGCCTTAAAAACCGGTATGCGTCGGGGAGGAATTTGTATGCTCTGGCCACGCCCTATGTCACGGGCCAGTTTTGCTTTTCGAACAACAGGCTGAAAGCTTCCGAAGTTGTTGATCTGTACCTTTCGTCCTGCCTTAACCTGCCGTATAATGATCTTGTAGCTTTCTGTTAGAATCTGATCTACTTCACCAATAGATTTCTTTGTTATGCAGCTAACTATTGAGGCCAGCTCCTTGCGGTTGATCACTTTTGTCATAAGCTGCTCCTTTCTGCCATATTGATGGCCTCAAGCTCGATCAGACTGTATGTGGCCTTGGCATTGCGATTGCCTTCTTTCACTCTTTTAATTAGTCCGCGGGTGCGCCACACTTTCACTTTCGATTCGCCAAAGCGACGGTAGGCTTCGCGTTGGCTTATTTCGTCCTTTGCCTTAAGCCCGGCCTTTTTCAAGGCTATTGTTGCTCCCATTTCGGCTGCTGTTTGTAACATATTTTTAAGCTGGTATACTTCGAGCATCATATCATTTCAGGTATATAATCAAGAGTGTCATCTGAACGGCGCCGGGAGAAAGCTCGTCGGCTTATTACTGAATGTCTTGTGCGCAATAGCAATATGCTTGAGCCAGGGTAAAGGATATCACGCGGTAAGAGGGCAATGATCAGTATGCCGGCCAACAATGCACGTTTAAAGGGCGAAAGAGAGAGAGGTACATTACACTTTTGAGTGAACCACCAAACGCAAAGTTCAGTGGCCTTCTGTATCTGAAGTTTCTCGTAAATATTACGGACTGTATTTACAACCGTATGTTCTGAAATGCATAGTTTGTCGGCAACTTCTTTTTTAGCTGCACCCCAGGCAAGCATTTCTGCAATCTGTGTTTCTCGTGCAGTAAGTCTTGCGTTTGTTTTCATGACTGCCCCCATGGATCGTTAACACCATGCTGGCGAAATAGCGCTTCTATTTCCCTGGCCTTGCTTTGGCTTGGCTCAAGTTCACCCTTTCTGTAAGCCCGAAAAGAAACGGGGTTATTGATACCAAGAATGCGGTGGATCATGATTCTGACCTTTGGAACATCCTTTGCAATTAGATTGTCAAGACCTCTTTGGAAGCCTGGGTAAGGATACTTTTCTTTAGTTTTTGTTTTAACTTCCATAGAATTAATTAGTTTTTGCTATTTTCGTAGGTTAGTT
>CALAZZ010000123.1 GCA_937926515.1 uncultured Bacteroidales bacterium
ACCCCGAAGAAATCAAAAAACTGATGGAACAAGTTGCCAATCAGGCAAAGAAAAAATAATTAAACCTTAATTACGGGTTTTTAACTATTGGCCCGTAAAGCCATGTGCTAAATGAATGTTGACATAAATACTACTGCTTACTCATTCTTTCAATAACCAAGAATGACAACTATCTTATCAACTTATTAGGCAATCTCATTGTACTAAGTGATTACCATCCAAAACCCCTCAATCATGCTTATAATTTCTGATAAACGCTATGAAACAATGCTTTACAATCGATGTGGTAGAAGCGGATTAAAACTGCCTGCCATATCACTTGGTTTATGGCATAACTTTGGAAATGTTGATGATTTTGAAACAGCTAAATCGATTGTTTACAATGCCTTTAATGCCGGTATTACTCATTTTGACCTGGCTAATAATTATGGTCCTCCGCCTGGATCAGCAGAAGAGAACTTTGGAAAGATAATGGCTCAGGGATTAAAGAAGTTCCGTGATGAGGTCATTATTTCAACCAAGGCAGGCTACAAAATGTGGGAAGGTCCACATGGTGAATGGGGTTCACGGAAATATTTACTGTCCAGCCTTGACCAAAGTTTGAAAAGGTTGAAACTGAATTATGTTGACATTTTTTATTCACACCGCTTTGACCCGGAAACGCCTTTGGAAGAAACCATGGGCGCACTTTCTTCCGTTGTTAGGCAAGGCAAGGCATTGTATGCCGGCATTTCAAACTATCCGGCAGATGTAACCAGAGAAGCTGCAGCCATTTTAAAGGAAATGGGCACCCCATGTCTGATTCATCAACCCAGGTACTCTATCCTTGATCGTCAGCCTGAAAAGGAATTGTTGAATGTGCTTGCAGACGAAGGAATTGGCTGTATTGCTTATTCGCCTCTGGCTCAAGGCTTGCTCACTGATCGTTATTTGCATGGTATCCCAAAAGATTCAAGAGCCGCCAAACCACATGGCTTTTTGAAGAAAGACCAGGTGAATCCCGAAATGATCAGTAAAATCCAACAATTAAACCAAATTGCCATGCATAGAAAACAAACATTGGCACAAATGGCAATCGCCTGGTTACTAAAAGACCACAGGATAAACTCGGTAATTATTGGTGCAAGTTCGGTAAAACAACTTGAAGTCAATTTATTAAGCCTTCAAAACCTTAATTTCAGCCCGGATGAACTTATAGCCATAGACCAGGTATTGAACAGCTAGGCTGTTAGATTTCAGTTTAGTATAGTCTTACATTCAAGACAGAAACTTCGATGAACACATATTGTGGCTCCACAATTTGGACACGTTCTGCGCTGCGATTCAAACTGGAGGAAATAGTTAAGGCCGTAATTATTAATCATCTCCAGGTTTTCAATAAAACTGGTATTGTAATTGGTGCGATAGCGCTTATCGAGTTGCTTCAATCGTTTGCAAGGGAAGTTTGCACATTCAAAACAGAATTTTGAGGCGGTTTTCTGCAAGTGTTTACAATTGACAATAATACAGTTAAGTACCGTTTTGGCTTTGTCAACCGAATGAACTCGACAACCTGGGCAATGGTTTTTGGAACGCATATAGGCAAGACAGCTGCCACAGTTCATGCCGCACGGCGCAATAAGGTTGCTGTTAAACTTGACTTTGTCATTCATATACAGCAGTTTTTACTTAGTAGTTTCACCACCCATTTCAGTGAATACCCGGTCCACCGGTTCCCAAAGTTCAATTTTATTTCCTTCAGGATCCATGACATGGACGAACTTGCCATACTCAAAAGTTTCGATCTCGTCAAGCACTGTCACACCTGCTGCTTTCAGATTGCGTATCAATCCCTCAATGTTTTGAACACGGTAATTGATCATGAATTCCTTTTCGGAGGGGGCAAAGTATTCACTTCCTTTTGTGAAGGGGCTCCACTGAAGGTAATTAATCTCATCCGGCCTGTTTGCATTTCTAAATTCAAAGCTTGATCCCCATTCATTGACAGCCAAACCGAGGTGTCGAGCATACCACTCCCGTGTTTTCTGCGGATCGTCCGCGAAGAAAAAAATGCCACCTATCCCGGTCACTCTGGGTACGGTATCAGATACTTGTTGCTTTTCCGTTAAATTTTCATTGATGTCGCTCATATTTTGTTCATTTTGGGTTTTCTGCCGGCATGCCAAAAAGGCAAATGCAAGCACAACAGCAAAGCTAAGTAGTTTTAATTGCATTTTATCAACTTTAAAGAAGGTTTTAATGGGCACAATTAATTCAGGTCTAATTAGTTCAAATTATGATAAGGGTTTTTATAAGCATCATTAAGCATGAATTAAACAATACTTAAGCTTGAGAAAGATGCTATATCTGAACGGTTTGCATTACAACCAGATATCATTGTTTGTTTTTTAATTATAATTAAACAAGAACGGAAAAACAAAGCTTACCAGCACCGCCCAAACACCATAAGCCGGCAAGAAAAAAGCAATGCTATTTTCAACTTTAATTGTTATGTTCCTGTTTTTTAATATGTTAAATAGCCTGTAGGTAACTAATATCAAATTGATCAGAATTAACAAATTGCTTCCTAATACTGCCAGCCTGTTTGGTGTTATGCCCCATTCATAAATTCTGAATAATATTGCAGATAATGCAATCCCAATCAGCAATAAGGTGACTATTGACAGGCAGAGTAATAAGAAAATATCAATTTTACTACCCTGATCCTTAGTTGTTTCAGTAACGGAGAAAAGGATAATTGCCATGACGCCGATAAGCAAAATATTAAATATTAATAAAAATTCACGGTCGTTATAGGGATCTTTTGCTGTATAGATAATTGCAGCGAGGTAGATTACAAGTGTTGCTAGCACCAGTGGTGTAAATACCCTGGCAATGACAGGCGAAACTTTGCTTACCAGCTGCGGGTTTGCCTGTACAAGGTAATTTCCAACAATTGGAGAAGCTGCAAGTCCCCATATTACAACATATTTAAAATAGAATTCATCCATTTTAATTTCAATCAGTTCAAAAAGTCCAAGTGTAATCACCGTTAACAACATTCCTGCTATAAGTAAGATTGTTGTCATGACAATCAAATCTCCATTATACCTCAGGAATTCAATTCTTTTATCATAGCTTTTCAGATCGTAACCAATAAATACATAACCCCAAATTGCCCATAAAACTATGGGCATATGTATGCATGTTAAAATGAGGGTATCACTTTCTAAATCAAACGGCAGCAAATTAATAAAGAACGCCGAAACCAGAAAGGCTACTGAAAAAGGAATCAACTTTATTAGTGGAAGATTTTGTTTCCATGCAAAATAAGCTGATAGAAAGGGGAAAATGATAAAAGCAATATTCCGAGGGTAAAAGAAGTCCTGAGTAATGTTTGTAAAATCAGGGATCTTGGCAATCAATCCGGCAATGAGTGAGGCAAAAACCACGAATGCCAAATCCTTGTGTGTACCCCACAAAATCGATTTATTTCCAAAGTTCAGTCGTTCGTTCCAAATCTGCGCTGCAATATGTTGTTGAATGTCGGGAAAAATTAAGTTAAACTCCCGTTTAAATAACATTTTGTTACCCTGGTAGAGCTTTTCGAGTTTGCCCGG
>CALAZZ010000124.1 GCA_937926515.1 uncultured Bacteroidales bacterium
TGCTTATTGAGGAGAGCACATATTTTGCTGTATCCCACCTTAATGTAAGCATAAGCGCAAGCATGATTAAATGTGTAGCAATTCCGAACAAATAGAGCTCCGCTGTGCCGATATTTTTTAACGCTCCTTTTCGAAAATGACGCCAGGCCAAGCCCATGCTCCCGGTACACAGGATCACCAATGTGCCTGCAACTGCAGCCTCACCACCTTGCCATAATCGAAATAGGGCAGTCATACCCATCAGAATGAGCGTGGGTATGGTTCCGAAAAATAAACCACTTACACTGATCAATACGGATCGGGTATCAAAAACAATTCCCGGTTTAAGTTCATAGGAAGCCAAGATCAGCCCTATACCCAGCACCCCTAATATAATGCCGCTAAGATACTTATGCAATAGTACCAGCGGTATCTTGCTGCGACTTGTTGCCAGATCGAACACCACCAACATGGCGAGCAACAAAGTGGCGTTCTGTGCCAGACTAATCAATATAGGATAATTCATTACAAGTAGTTTATAGGGCAGTCACGTTCTATTTATCACCGCCTGCGATTTCCTCTGCTGAAGGGTAACGGATCTCCTGCCCCAATTTAACTAAAAGCTGATTTACTTCATTTTTAAGTTCCAATAGACGATCCTCCCGACCCAGGGTTATTTCATGCCATTTTTGCAGTTCATCTAGTCTTTGTTTCAGTTCCAGTTCTGCTTTTTTCTGTTGCGAAATATTCTCAACCAGCAATGCAATTTGCTCATGCTGTTGTTCGTAAGCTATTACCCTAAAATACCTTTCAAGTTCCTGAACGTAAATCTCAAAGGTAACCGACCTGCTATTATATTTCAGGGCCTCAAGATGGCCAATGACCTCGTTTCCTGAGTCAGGTAATATCTGATTTATTGTTTTACCTATTACCGATTCACGAGTGAGGCCTGTCAACTGTTCCAGGCTGGGATTAACCTCAACCACCTTAAATTCTGACTCTTGATCTATTTCATCAAAACTCAGCAAGGCCAAACCCAATTGCATCTGAGTGATGAGGGAGCGATATTTCATTTCACTCTCTTTTATCATCCTGGCAGCTTTCATGGTTTCGGTAATGTCTCTAAGCACGAACACCATGCCCATAGGCAGATTGTTAGCCTGGCGGAGCACGTCTCCATTGATTTCACATTCATGTATCTCACCACCATCAATTATAAACTTATACCTTTGTGGCCCGAGAGCTTGTTCGAGCATAAGCCGGGTGTTTTGCATCGCTCGTGGACGGTCCTCATCGGAAACGAATGACAGCATATTCCTTCCGAGGAAGTAGTCAGCTTTTGTATTTGTATAATGTTTTAATGCCTGTTCATTCAGGAATTCGATATTACCTTCCAGATCAGTCCTGATGATCAGGTCAGGAACATTTTCAACCAGCTTTTGATGTAACTCCTCACTTTCCCTTAGTTCGTCCTCGGCCAGTTTTCGCGCTGTGATGTCACGGGCAATTCCTTGTATGGCCTTGAGTTTGCCATTTTCATAAATTGGAGTATTCTTTTGTTCGGTCCAAATAATGCTGCCATCTTTTTTAATCCATCTCAGGACGATCGGTTTGTTGAATGAACCATCATTCTCAATTAAGGTTTGGAGTATAGGTTTATCTTCCGGGTAAACAATCTTTAGCCCTAGATCCGGATCAGCATAATGTTCATCGGGTGTGTAGCCTGTCATCTCGGTAGCAGAAGGGCTCACATAAAGGTAGCGTCTCTCCGGTAGAAGTTCATACCTGTAAATAAGGTCGTTGGCATTTTCTGCAAGCAAGCGGAAGCGTTGTTCACTTTCAATCAGTGCCTGGCGATTCTGAAAGCTGTCCACCCTTGCCTGCCTGTGTTCAAGTGCATGGACTACAGCAGGACCGAGTCGTTTTATATTCTCCTTCAATACGTAATCGACAGCACCGGCTTTCATGCAGGCTACAGCAGTATCCTCGTTGATGGAGCCTGTATATATGATCAATGGGGTAAACGGCGCTTTCTCAAGTGTTATTTTTAGAGCTTCCAGGCCTGTAAATGAAGGCATGGTATAGTCCGAAACAACCAGCACAGGTTTAAACTCGTCCAGTGCTTTTATAAAATCCGCCTGGCCATCCACCACCTCAAACACCACATCGCGTAAATATTTTTTGATCTCATATTGGGCCAACTTTGCATCGGAAGGTGAGTCCTCAGCAATAAGTATATGTATCATTTCTTTCATATTCAGCACCTAATTTTACTCTTCGAATCTAATACTGTACAATATCATGCACTGTTACAGTAGTCGGCAACAATATTATGTTTAAGTTGATACTCATAGATGTTATTTTGAATTGCATTATCAGGTTGATCCTTTTAAAAAAATTCATTCAGCATGATCAATTATCAATCTCATTGATAAGCAACCAATACAAGCCAACTTTCGAAATAGCCTGGGTGAAATCTTCAAAATCGAGCGGTTTCACCACGTATGAATTTGCTCCTAATTCATAAGCTTTTTTTATATCAGGGTCTTCTTTTGAAGATGAAACCACCACCACCGGTATTGATTTGGTTTTGGGATCCGATTTGAGTACTTTAAGTACTTCCAGTCCATTTAGTTTAGGTAGTTTGAGA
>CALAZZ010000125.1 GCA_937926515.1 uncultured Bacteroidales bacterium
TGCTTATTGAGGAGAGCACATATTTTGCTGTATCCCACCTTAATGTAAGCATAAGTGCAAGCATGATTAAATGTGCTACTACTCCGAACAAATAGAGCTCCCCTGTGCCGATATTTTTTAGCGCTCCTTTTCGAAAATGGCGCCAGGCCAAGCCCATACTACCGGTACACAGGATCACCAATGTGCCTGCCACTGCGGCCTCACCACCCTGCCATAATCGAAATAGGGCAGTCATACCCATAAGAATGAGCGTGGGTATGGTTCCGAAAAACAAACCACTTACACTGATCAACACGGATCGGGTATCAAAAACAATTCCCGGTTTAAGTTCATAGGAAGCCAAGATCAGCCCTATACCCAGCACCCCTAATATAATGCCGCTAAGATACTTATGCAATAGTACCAGCGGTATCTTGCTGCGACTTGTTGCCAGATCGAACACCACCAACATGGCGAGCAACAAAGTGGCGTTCTGTGCCAGACTAATCAATATAGGATAATTCATTACAAGTAGTT
The DNA here is from genome assembly GCA_937926515.1 of uncultured Bacteroidales bacterium. Taxonomy (GTDB): domain Bacteria; phylum Bacteroidota; class Bacteroidia; order Bacteroidales; family F082; genus CALAZZ01. The sequence continues at coordinate 517 of CALAZZ010000125.1, forward strand.
TATAGGGCAGTCACGTTCTATTTATCACCGCCTGCGATTTCCTCTGCTGAAGGGTAACGGATCTCCTGCCCCAATTTAACTAAAAGCTGATTTACTTCATTTTTAAGTTCCAATAGACGATCCTCCCGACCCAGGGTTATTTCATGCCATTTTTGCAGTTCATCTAGTCTTTGTTTCAGTTCCAGTTCTGCTTTTTTCTGTTGCGAAATATTCTCAACCAGCAATGCAATTTGCTCATGCTGTTGTTCGTAAGCTATTACCCTAAAATACCTTTCAAGTTCCTGAACGTAAATCTCAAAGGTAACCGACCTGCTATTATATTTCAGGGCCTCAAGATGGCCAATGACCTCGTTTCCTGAGTCAGGTAATATCTGATTTATTGTTTTACCTATTACCGATTCACGAGTGAGGCCTGTCAACTGTTCCAGGCTGGGATTAACCTCAACCACCTTAAATTCTGACTCTTGATCTATTTCATCAAAACTCAGCAAGGCCAAACCCAATTGCATCTGAGTGATGAGGGAGCGATATTTCATTTCACTCTCTTTTATCATCCTGGCAGCTTTCATGGTTTCGGTAATGTCTCTAAGCACGAACACCATGCCCATAGGCAGATTGTTAGCCTGGCGGAGCACGTCTCCATTGATTTCACATTCATGTATCTCACCACCATCAATTATAAACTTATACCTTTGTGGCCCGAGAGCTTGTTCGAGCATAAGCCGGGTGTTTTGCATCGCTCGTGGACGGTCCTCATCGGAAACGAATGACAGCATATTCCTTCCGAGGAAGTAGTCAGCTTTTGTATTTGTATAATGTTTTAATGCCTGTTCATTCAGGAATTCGATATTACCTTCCAGATCAGTCCTGATGATCAGGTCAGGAACATTTTCAACCAGCTTTTGATGTAACTCCTCACTTTCCCTTAGTTCGTCCTCGGCCAGTTTTCGCGCTGTGATGTCACGGGCAATTCCTTGTATGGCCTTGAGTTTGCCATTTTCATAAATTGGAGTATTCTTTTGTTCGGTCCAAATAATGCTGCCATCTTTTTTAATCCATCTCAGGACGATCGGTTTGTTGAATGAACCATCATTCTCAATTAAGGTTTGGAGTATAGGTTTATCTTCCGGGTAAACAATCTTTAGCCCTAGATCCGGATCAGCATAATGTTCATCGGGTGTGTAGCCTGTCATCTCGGTAGCAGAAGGGCTCACATAAAGGTAGCGTCTCTCCGGTAGAAGTTCATACCTGTAAATAAGGTCGTTGGCATTTTCTGCAAGCAAGCGGAAGCGTTGTTCACTTTCAATCAGTGCCTGGCGATTCTGAAAGCTGTCCACCCTTGCCTGCCTGTGTTCAAGTGCATGGACTACAGCAGGACCGAGTCGTTTTATATTCTCCTTCAATACGTAATCGACAGCACCGGCTTTCATGCAGGCTACAGCAGTATCCTCGTTGATGGAGCCTGTATATATGATCAATGGGGTAAACGGCGCTTTCTCAAGTGTTATTTTTAGAGCTTCCAGGCCTGTAAATGAAGGCATGGTATAGTCCGAAACAACCAGCACAGGTTTAAACTCGTCCAGTGCTTTTATAAAATCCGCCTGGCCATCCACCACCTCAAACACCACATCGCGTAAATATTTTTTGATCTCATATTGGGCCAACTTTGCATCGGAAGGTGAGTCCTCAGCAATAAGTATATGTATCATTTCTTTCATATTCAGCACCTTGTTTTACTATTCGAATCTATTACTGTACAGCATCATGCAATGTTACAGTTGTTGGTAGCAAAGCTATATTTAAGTTAATACTCATAGATGTCATTTTGAATTGCATTATCAGGTTGATCCTTTTAAAAAAATTCATTCAGAATGATCAATTATCAATTTCATTGATGAGCAACCAATACAAGCCGACTTTCGAAATAGCCTGGGTGAAATCTTCAAAATCGAGCGGTTTCACCACGTACGAGTTTGCTCCTAATTCATAAGCTTTTTTTATATCGGGGTCCTCTTTTGAAGATGAAACCACCACCACCGGTATTGATTTGGTTTTGGTATCCGATTTGAGTACTTTAAGTACTTCCAGTCCATTTAGTTTAGGTAGTTTGAGA
>CALAZZ010000126.1 GCA_937926515.1 uncultured Bacteroidales bacterium
TGTATGCCTGTCATTTTCATGCCAGTAAATCGTTAAAGCCTATAAAAGTAATAAAAAACTCAGATATCCAAACCATCCATTGGACTTTTTATCTCATCAAACCCCTTGGTGGTGATATGGGTATATATCTGTGTGGTCTTTATACTTGAATGCCCCATCATCTCTTGAATATAGCGCAGCTCAACACCATGCTCCAGCAAATGAGTGGCAAAGCTGTGGCGCAGGGTTTTGGTTGTTACGGTTTTTGTTATCCCTGCTCTATCGGCAGCTTTCTTAACCACTTGCTGTATCGAACGGTCTGAGTACAGCCCGCCTGTAGCTCCCGTAAACAATAAATCAACCGGATGGTGTTTTTCTATGTAGGCATCCAATACCGGTAGTATTTTGGCGGCAAGCTTGGTGTAGCGGTCTTTGCGCCCTTTGCCCTGTTTCACACGCAATTGCATGCGCTCCCGGTCAATATCGGCCAGCCTTACCCTGTTGATTTCATTTAAACGCAATCCCGACCCATAGCCCATCATGATGATCAATTTATGTTTTATATTATCAGTCACTTTTATCATCGAGGTGATCTCCCGGGTGTTCAAAACATCGGGCAGCACTTTGTCGCGTGACGGCCGGCTTATAAAATAGAACTTCCTTTGGCCTCCCAGTACTTTTTCGTAATAAAACTTGATGGCATTGATGGCCACATTTTGGTATGAAACCGATACCTGGCGCTCACTAACCAAATACCTCAGGTATTCAAGTATTTGAGGCTCACTGATCCGGTCAATCTCCATATGATGGAAATAATTTATAAATTCCTCAAAAGCTGACACATAATTCCTGACAGTATGCTCGCTATTTCGCAATTCGATATGCTTCTGGATATAGGAGTCCGGCACGTTTCGGTAGTTGGGCACATCATACGGACTGATCTTTTTCGCTGCTATTCCCCCTTTGGGCTCTTCTTTATAAATCAATTCCAACTGATTGGCTTTGCAAACAGCCTTTAGCTTCTCAATAAAGGGTTCTGAATAAGGAAATGTCCACCATTTATTTTTGGCATCCCATCGGCTGTAAGGTATTTGCTTGATGGCATCGATCAGGGCTTTATTGAAAAATGCAAATACCTTCACCCTGCCTGAACGGGTTTTTAGCAAAAGTACCTCACTGCGCTTTATGCTTGGCTTTTGGAAGGCCTCAGCCTTCACATCCATAGTTTCAACCTGGGATAATGAGGCAATCCTGTCGCCAAAATGATCTTTTATAAGATCAATGTTGCCCGGATAATCCGGCACTTCCCAACAGAAATCCTTCGGCAGCCACCTGCTGTATCGCAAAGCCCTGATAAATTTGATATCGCTTTCATCTTTGGGGAGATGGATGCGTATTTTGTTGTTTATCAAAATTATGCGTACGTTTTTTTGTACAACATCAGCTTCAGGTTTTGAATCGTTTGTTTGTTGCAGTTGTTGCACTTCGGGCAATAGTTTCAGGTTTTCGATCCCGATCTGTTTGATAATGGCATCCAAAGCATCCGCAGAAAAGGGCAAATGCCATGCCTTGTGTGTGCGGCTCCATGCAGCACCTTCGAGTTGTTTTACCCTTGCAATCAAATTGCGATCAAACGGGAATACCAGTTTCAATCGCTCCTGATCACGGTGCAGGATTTTAGATATTTCTATCATTGCAGTTTCGTATATATAACCAATAAAGATAGATATCCGCAATTATCTATACCTATGCGCAGCCATAATGCCTTATGTACGGACAAGCTTTCGCCATGTCAGTCCCATTCCATTATTGCCGGAGAGCATGTTAAAGTACAGATGCATTGGCTGTTGCGGGCAATAGGCTAACAAAAATGTAAATTTAAGAAATTTAACTTTTATCAGGCCTAAGCTACCAATATTAAAGTACCAAATAGGAGCCTGGAAGGCCCGCTGCTTCGATCATCGGTTAATCATGATCTACAAACTTTTCAAAGGAAAACCATTTAAGCTAACACACAAGCGTCAATAAAGTGGTGCGTTGGCTCGCATCTCGACTGGGGACGAGACAAGCGGAAATGGCCAGGTCGCCCGACGAAGGAGG
>CALAZZ010000127.1 GCA_937926515.1 uncultured Bacteroidales bacterium
TACCTCACCATTCCATGAAAATAATATATTGAAGAAATAAAGTTAGTGAAGCTACTGCCAATACTAAGCGCGATCACCTAAACTGCAAATATAATAACTGAAAATGTAAAAACCTCCCAGGTTTTGGGCATTCATTCCCACATCACCTACTTAGTGCTCTTATCGGCACTTTGTCTTGCTCAGCAAATCGCTTTGTGGGACACTTTTATTACCTCTTTTAAAACGTCTTTGTTTTACCGCTATTTAGACTAATTATACTTTAGCCCCCAGGCGCAAAATTCCCCCAAAATCCTTGTTTTAATCCATTTAATTGCTGTAATTTTGCAGTGTTAAGAAATTAACAATGTTAAAAGTTAACATCTAGTTTTTATTATTAAATATATTGCTCATTTAAATGCTAAAGCGATGAATTTAGAAAAAATCATGACCGACCTGGAAAAGAAACATCCGGGTGAAGTAGAGTACTTGCAGGCCGTACGTGAAGTGTTGGAAACCATAGAGGATGTGGTAACTCAAAATCCACAATTTGAGGCTGCAGGGATCATTGAACGTATCATTGAGCCTGACAGGGTTCTGACTTTCAAAGTACAATGGCTTGACGACAGTGGCAAGGTCCACGTTAATCTGGGCTACCGGGTTCAGTTCAATAATGCAATAGGACCTTATAAGGGTGGGATTCGTTTTCACCCCAGTGTGAACCTCAGTATATTAAAATTCCTCGGTTTCGAACAGATATTCAAGAACAGCCTTACAACCCTGCCAATGGGTGGTGGCAAGGGCGGTTCTGATTTTGATCCCAAGGGCAAATCTGATGCCGAGATCATGCGTTTCTGCCAGTCGTTCATGCTTGAATTATGGCGCCTGATAGGCCCGGAAACCGATGTGCCGGCGGGTGATATTGGTGTTGGAGGCAAAGAGATTGGATATATGTTCGGTATGTATAAGAAACTTACCCAGACCCATGTGGGCGTGCTCACCGGCAAGGGCATCAACTGGGGAGGCAGCCTTATTCGACCGGAAGCTACCGGCTTTGGTACCGTTTACTTCGCACAAGAGATGCTCGCGACCAAAGGTCTTGACTTTACCGGAAAAACAGTAGCTATTTCAGGCTTCGGTAATGTGGCCTGGGGAGCAGCCAGCAAGATCACCGAATTAGGTGGTAAGGTAATCACAATCTCCGGTCCTGACGGATATATCTATGACCCTGAAGGCATTTCGGGTGAAAAGATCGATTATATGTTAGAGCTCAGGGCATCCAACCAGGATATTGTAAAACCATACTCTTACGAATTTCCTTCCGGTCAGTTTGTTCAAGGCAAAAGACCATGGGAGGTAAAATGTGATGTGGCTTTGCCTTGTGCCACACAAAACGAACTGGGTAAGGAGGATGCTGAAAATCTAGTGAAGAACGGTTGCATTTGTGTTGCAGAAGGTGCAAACATGCCATCCACACCGGAAGCAATTGAGGTATTCCATAAGAACAAGATTCTCTTCGGACCCGGTAAGGCTGTAAATGCCGGCGGTGTATCTACATCAGGCCTCGAAATGACTCAGAATAGCATGAAACTGTCCTGGAACCGCGATGAGGTTGATGCTCGTTTGCATGAAATTATGAAAAACATTCATGAGGCCTGCGTTAAACACGGCACACGCGATGACGGGTATATTGATTACGTAAAAGGAGCCAACGTGGCCGGCTTCCTCAAAGTTGCCAATGCCATGATGGACCAAGGCGTTATGTAAAATAAGGCTCCAAACCAAATAAGCCAGGCCTCCGGGAAGTATTTTCCGGGGGCTATTTTTTTTATAAAAATACAGAACCAAAGACACAAGATGGAAGACTTCCGCACTTCAAGCTTCTTAATTCAAACTTCCAGCTTCCAACTTCCAAACTTCAGACTTCTAATTTCTAACTTCTAATTTCTAACTTCTAATTTCTAACTTCTAATTTCTAACTTCTAA
>CALAZZ010000128.1 GCA_937926515.1 uncultured Bacteroidales bacterium
TTATTTTTGTGTCCCACAAAGGCACTAAGAGCACAAAGGAGTTTTTTTAATTCCTGGTCAGATCATTTTCATATTCGTTGCAGGAGCATCTTTGTGGTTCTTAGTGGCTTAGTGTCTATTATTTTTGTGTCCCACAAAGGCACTAAGAGCACAAAGGAGTTTTTTTAATTCTAGGTTAGGACATAATCACATTAGTGAATTCATTTGGTCATTAAACATTTGAAAAAAAATAACATTTCGTTAAGATTAACGAATTTTATATTCCACTACATTTGAGGCACTTTATGTATTAACCAATACCAATTTTATTATGAGTACACGCGGACTTCTTACAGTTTTAGTCGGAGCCATCTTCTTGTTTTTAGTGGGTTGGCTGGTTTACGGATTCCTTTTGATGGATTACTATGCGGCCAACGTTATACATTATGACGGGCTTATGAAAGAAATGCCAAATTTGTTGCTTATTTTTATCAGCAACCTGTCGTGGGCCTTTCTTTTTACGATTATTTATGAGCGCTGGGCCGGGATTAAAAACTTCAAGGATGGTTTTGTTGCCGGTTTGATCATCGGGCTGCCCTTGTTCATCACTTTCGACCTCTGGTTCCTCGCAGGGATGAATCTTTATTCAACCGCCTCTATTATTGTGGATATCATTGTAAACACAGTGATTTCGGGATTGCTGGGTGGCCTGATTGGCTGGATGCTCGGTTTCAGGAAAGAAACGGCCTGATTATGTTAGATCAAGAAAAACCGGATCACTGCTTCAGCAAGATCCGGTTTTTTCCTGTTTTCCGGATTGGGCACCCACTTTTTTCTCCATAAAGAATTATTGATCGATGCAATTTGATTTAAAAGCCGAGAAGTTTCATTTTCAATTTAGATTGTAGGTTTATCACAGGGCAAGACAGATTTGCCTGTACTCCGCCAGCCGGCAGATTGTCCTTCTGCCGAAACAAAAGGACATAAAATCCATTTTTCTTCTTTCTTTTGTTTAGTCAAAAGAAACAAAACCAGCGCCCCTCCCGCCCTCAGAAAATACTTGAAATCCAGTGAAGGGTCAACTGGCGTTGAGATGACCATCCGCCTGTTGGCGGAAGGCCACCTTCACGGATTTCTACGTATTTTCTGATTCCTGCTCTCCACCACCGTATTGGGGCTGGCCTGCCCGCTGCTTCAAACATAATAGTAGTATATCTTCAAGCATTTCAGATATGGAGGTTATTAACACACCATCATGAATTAACTGCTGCGCTGGCCCGCTCAAATTTGAGGGCGGTGGGGCAGTGAATTGAAAAGCGCTTACTAAACCGGCAAAAACGGCCCAAAGGACGTTTGGTTGAGGCCCTTAGGCCGAAACCACTTTTTTGCCAGGTTTAGTTGTGCTTTTCAAGAGCGCGCCGGCATTAATTTGCGCAGATGGTTTTGGTCCTTTTGCCAAAACAAAAGGACAATAGGATTTGCTTGGGACACCCAAACAGTAGTGACAGGTTTGATAGGTATCAGCAGACCAGTACTGTGCAACTTCATTGTCATTATTAACCGGAAGTCAGGATTGTGGATATCATTGTAAACACAGTGATTTCGGGATTGCTGGGTGGCCTGATTGGCTGGATGCTCGGTTTCAAGAAAGAAACGGCTTGATTTTGTTAAACCAGGAAAAACCGGATCACTGCTTCAGCAAGATCCGGTTTTTTTGGGCATAGCTACAGCATCCTTAGTTAAATGTCAATGAGATATAAATAAAAATACAGTAAATAACAATAAAGGAAATTCCTTCTACTTTGCTTAATCTCAAGCCCTTTCCAATAAAAATCAGGGATAACAACGCCAGGTTGGCCAGCAACACAAGGATGATCTCCAGATTAAGCTTTGAATCAAAAGTCAGGGGGTTAATAATCGCACTGATGCCAAGCACCACAAGTATGTTTATGATGTTTGAACCCAAAACGTTACCCATCACGATTTCAATATTCTTTTTCATAGCAGCTACAATGGCTGTTACCAATTCAGGCAGGGAAGTGGCAGCTGCCACGATGGTAAGGCCGATGGCTGATTCGCTTATCCCCAGGGCTGCAGCCACATGAAGCGCACCATCCGATACCCAATCTCCACCAACATAGAGCCCGATGCATCCAACCACAATCAGAAAAATGGTTTTTAACCAGGAGTAGGGCCTTTTTTTCTCAATATCTACATCAACATCAATGGGTTGGCCTTTCCGGAGTGCCAGTAAGAGGTATAGTGCAAAGGCGATTAAAAGGATAATGCCATCAATTCGATTAATGATATTATCTTCTCCGTATAATCTGCCGTTTGCCATCACGGCAAATAGTACGGTTGCAAACACCCCGACAGGTATATCTCTTTTTATGGAAATGTGCTGGACTACCAAAGGCATAATCATTGCCGAAATGCCCAGTATCAGGAATATATTCATGATATTGCTGCCCAGGATGTTCCCGATTGCCAGGTCGCTGCTGCCTTTGAACGAAGCAAATACATTGATGACCAATTCAGGTAATGAGGTGCCAAAGGCCACCACTGTAAGGCCTATCACAAGCGGCGACATATTGGCACGTATACCCAGGCTGACTGATCCATCTATCAGCCAATTGGCGCCAAATATCAAGAGGGCGAAGCCTACGACAAAGAGAAGATAGGTCAGTTCCACACTTATGGGAATTATGTTTATTAGTTCACTAGTTATAGTTTCGCTCGCCAAAGATCAGGCTGCCAATCCTTACTATGGTTGCTCCTTCTTCAATAGCCACCTTGTAGTCACCTGACATACCCATGGATATTTCCTTGAATCCGGGATCAGTTGAGAAATATTCCATTTTGAGTTGATCATAGATAGCCTTAAGCTGTTTGAATTCGCGCCTCACCTGCTGCATATCATCGGTAAAAGTAGCCATTCCCATAACACCACAAACCTTAATGTGATTCAGTTGACTGTACTGATTATCATTTAAAAGCTCCCGGGCTTCGTTCAGGTCGAGCCCAAATTTAGATTCTTCCTCTGCGATATGAAACTGAAGCAAACAGCTGATTTGCCTGTGTATCTTTGCAGCTTGTTTATTGATCTCCTTAAGCAACTTAAGGCTGTCAACCGATTCGATCATTGCAACAAATGGAACCAGGTATTTGGCCTTATTTCTTTGGAGGTGACCAATGAAATGCCATTGTATTTCCGCAGGAAGTTGAGGCTGCTTTGCAATCAGTTCCTGGGCCTTGTTTTCACCGAAAAGCCGCTGTCCGGCCTCATAAGCTTCCAGCACTGCCGTATTTGGTTTAGTTTTCGAAACTGCAACAAGTTTCACATGTGCAGGAATCTGTTCAAGAATTTGTTTGAGATTGCCGGCTGTTGTCATAAGTTAAGAAGTTATCCTATGCGGTGTTTGGAATCGGACTGTTATGCAAAATTAAGCTTTTCGCACCAAAAGCCAATAGATTTCATCTATCTGTGATGTAGGTCAACGGAGAAACTTATTTTTGCATCACAATTGCCCATTATGCGAAGCATTTTATTTTCCTTAGCCCGCAGACTTCTATTCTGGATGTTGTTTTTTGTGGTGATGAGGGCACTTTTTTTAATTTATTATGCCTCGCATATTCAGCGTGATGCGATCCCTTTCGCTGAGCTGATGCTCACCTTTTATGCTGCCTTTGCGCTCGATTTGTCCACAGCAGCATATATTTTACTTTTATCCTATATGTTGCTGCTGATCTATTTGCTAAGCAGGATTAAGTTATTTATCCTTATCGAAAAAGCTTACACCTCAATCATAATTGCGCTTTTTGTGCTGATCACTGCAGCTGAATTGGGTTTATATGCTGAATGGAATACAAAACTGTCATATAAAGCGTTAAGCTATTTGCAAAACCCCTCTGAAGTATTCAACTCAATAAATACTATGCTCTTTGTGAGCCTGGTATTGATATGGCTTTTATTGTCGATCGCATTTACATTGGTATATGTGAAATGGGTTGCAAAAGTCAGGCAATTATCCGGACTGCATTATGGAGCCTTGTGGACCTTACTTTTTGTTCCGGCACTGCTGTTCCTGGCAATTCGAGGAGGGGTGCAGGAAATTCCAATTACCACCAGCTCAGCCTATTTCAGCAGGCATAACATCCTCAATCTGGCTGCTGTTAATTCGGGCTACAATATGCTGGTCAATACATTGGATTCTAGAAGATTTGGCAGTGAGAACCTGTTTGCAAGCATGGAACATGGTGAGGCGCTGGAAATCGTAAAAAAATTGCATGAGGTGAAGGGCGACAGCAGCATGAAGCTGTTGAACACCACCAGACCCAATATTGTGATCGTTCTGCTCGAGAGCTGGTCGGCCGACCTGATTGAATCACTTGGTGGTGAGCCTGGCATCACACCCCATTTCAGGGAGTTGGAGAACGAAGGCTTGCTATTCACTCAGTTTTATGCCAGTGCCAACCGTTCGCAACAAGCCATGAGTTCTATTTATGCAGGTTTACCGGGTATTCCGATCACCGTTATAACCAACCACCCTGAAAAATACGCAGCCCTGCCAAGCCTGGTTAAGGATATGAAGCAGCATGGCTATTACACCAGCTTTTATTTTGGCGGTCAGCTCATTTATGGCAACATCCTCTCCTACCTGATGTATAATGGATTCGACCGCATCATCGAAGGCAAAGATCTGGATCCCAATTTCACCAGGGGTAAACTGGGTGTGCATGACGAAGACCTGCTCAGCTTTTATGCCACCGCACTCAACGACCATCCCCAGCCGTTCTTCAGTACCGTGTTTACGCTCAGCTCACATTCTCCATATGATTTTCCAATGGAACACATCATTCAATGGCCCGAAACAGAGAAGGAATTTGTTAATTCGGCACATTACACCGACAAGGCCCTGGGCAGATTTTTTGAACTGGCGCGCAGTCAGCCCTGGTATAGTAACAGCCTTTTCCTGATCCTGGCCGATCACAGCCACCTGACCTATCGAAATCATCCCATGCGTTCTTTTGAGTACCATAACATTCCTTTGTTGATCACCGGACCGGCATTAGCAGAACAATACCGGGGCAAGACCAAAGATGTCATAACCGGGAACACCGACGTTCCGGCCACCTTGTTGGCACAGCTTGGGCTGCCGGCCGATCAGTATTTCTGGAGTAAGAATGTGTTGAATCATTATTATAATCCATTTGCATTTTTCGAGCTAAATGAAGGACTGGGTTGGAAGCGCCCCGAAGGTGAGTTTGTATGGAACCTTCAGGCCGATCACTATTATGTTAGGAACATCGATCCTGATCACGAAGCCCGAATTCTACAAGAAGGAAAAGCATACTTGCAGGTGTTGTTTGAGGAATTTCTTTCCTATTAGTTTTTAATTGCAGTGAAAAATTACTACTCGCACACTTTTATGATATTGAATACATTATGTACATACTCTTACAGCCTTGCGATCAATTGTCACAGATCGACTCTCCGGACTCAGGGCAGCGGCCCCATGATTCCTTTCCGGATTGATCATTCCAAAAATCCCTACCTTTGCACCTCAAAAAATTATCAGCACTATGTTTGAAGGATTAAGCGATAAGTTAGAACGCTCATTTAAAATACTTAAGGGACAGGGTTATATCACTGAGATCAATGTGGCCGAAACCCTGAAAGAAGTGCGAAAAGCCCTTTTGGATGCTGATGTGAGCTTCAAAATTGCAAAGGATTTCACCAATACCGTCAAGGAGAAGGCCCTGGGTGAAAAGATACTTACCTCAGTCAAACCAGGCCAGTTAATGGTCAAAATCGTTCATGATGAGCTGACCAGCCTGATGGGAGGCGAGCACGAGGAGATTGACCTCAAAGCCAACCCATCCATCATTCTCATCGCCGGTCTGCAGGGCTCGGGTAAAACTACATTCTCTGCAAAACTGGCTCATTACCTCAAGAGGAAAAAAGGAAAGCAGCCGCTATTGGTAGCATGCGATGTGTATCGTCCGGCGGCAATCAACCAGCTTCAGGTGCTGGGTGAACAGGTTGAGGTGCCTGTTTTTACCGAGCTTGAAAGCAAAGATCCGGTAAGCATTGCTAAAAATGCCATCAAGCAGGCCAAAGATAAAGGCAATAATGTCGTGATCATAGATACTGCCGGCCGCCTGGCCATTGATGAAATGATGATGAACGAAATAGCCGGCATCAAATCAGCCGTTTCGCCGCATGAAATTCTGTTCGTTGTGGATTCCATGACCGGTCAGGATGCGGTCAATACAGCTAAAGCATTTAACGACAAGCTCGACTTCAATGGCGTGGTGCTTACAAAACTGGATGGCGACACACGGGGTGGTGCAGCGCTTACCATTCGATCCGTTGTGAACAAGCCCATTAAGTTTGTGGGTATTGGCGAAAAAATTGATGCCCTGGATGTGTTTTATCCTAAACGAATGGCCGACAGGATTCTGGGCATGGGCGATATTGTATCATTGGTGGAAAAGGCACAGGAGCAATTCGATGAGGTGGAGGCGCGTAAGCTGCAACGCAAAATTGCAAAGAACGAATTCAACCTGAATGATTTCCTGAAGCAAATACAGCAGATCAAGAAAATGGGGAACGTCAAGGACCTGGCCAGCATGATACCGGGTATGGGTAAGGCGCTCAAGGACACAGATATAGAGGATGATGCATTCAAAAGTATCGAGGCCATAATTTATTCTATGACACCTGCCGAACGTGAAAATCCAAAACTGTTGAACGGAAGCCGGCGTCGCAGGATCGCTCAGGGAAGTGGCACTGACATTGTGGAAGTCAATCGCCTGCTCAAGCAATTTGATGAAACAGCACGTATGATGCGTATGATGACAAGTGGTGGAGGAAGGAAAATGGCTAATATGATGCAACAGATGAAACAGATGCGTAGGTAGGAAAAAAGAGGGGAATCTGCCTTAGGCAGAGCATGCGAAATGATCTGAAATCAATAATTCCTTAAAGTGACCCTGGAAGTAGATAATCCATCCAAGCTTGAAAAATATCTAAAATGAACAGCAAAATCATTGATGGTAAAGCCATTTCAAACGAGATCAAAAAAGAAATATCCGCACAAGTTGCGGCCATGATAGACGCCGATGTAAAAGCTCCTCACCTGGCTGCAATCATTGTAGGAGAAGACCCGGCAAGTCAAACCTATGTCGCCTCCAAGGAGAAGTCGTGTCGTGCCGTAGGTATTACCTCTTCCGTTTACCGTTTGCCGGAGGATGTTTCCGAGAAGGAGCTGCTTGATACCGTTGATTTCTTAAATAATGATCCTGATATTGATGGCTTTATCGTTCAGCTACCACTTCCTAAGCACATTAACGAGAACAAAGTGATTGAGCATATCCATCCCGCCAAGGATGTGGATGGTTTTCATCCCCGAAACATCGGCAGGATGCAGCTGGGATTGCCTGCCTATTTGCCTGCCACGCCCTACGGCATTTTGGAACTTCTAAAGCGATCAAACATTAAGGTCAGAGGCAAGCATATAGTGGTGCTCGGACGTTCCAACATCGTGGGTACTCCGCTGAGCGTTCTCCTTTCACGAAAAAATGAATTTGCCGATGCCACAGTTACACTATGCCACAGCCGCACCTCTGATATCAGCCATTTTACAAAACAGGCCGACATCATCATTGCCGCCATCGGGCAGCAGGAATTCCTTAAAGCCGAAATGGTGAAAGAGGGAGTGGTGGTAGTGGATGTCGGCATTCACCGGGTGAATGATCCATCTGCAGCAAAAGGTTATCGTTTGACCGGTGATGTGGACTACGATAATGTAGCAAAGAAAGCTTCCAGAATCACACCCGTTCCCGGGGGTGTGGGCCCCATGACTATTGTGGCACTGTTGCAAAATACACTTGCCGCTGCCAAAAAAGAAATCTATTAAGAAATGAAAAAGAACAACATATTTTCGGGGGTGATCTCCCTTCATTTTTACATAAGCTTATTGCTTGTAGTGCTTTTGGCTGTTGGCAGTTGTGCCGAGCCCAAAACAAATGATCTTTCCGACAATGACCCTGAAAACATCAACAACGAAGCGTCAGTAAAGATTACCTTGCCACTTGCATTTAATTTGCCTTTTGAAGTCCGCGAAACATCCGGATTGGTTTTTTACAACGGGAAGCTTTGGACCCATAACGACAGCAACCACTTACCCATCATCTATGCCATTGACACTGCAACTGCCGAAGTGGTTAACCGAATCACCTTGACAAATGCAGTAAATGTTGACTGGGAAGAGATTACAATGGACGATACCTACCTGTACATTGGTGATTTTGGGAATAACAGGGGAACCAGGACTGATCTGGGCATTTACCGTATTCCACTGGAATATCTACATCATGAGGGTGATGTTGATGTTGAGGCAGCCTATATTGGCTTTAGCTATCCTGACCAAACAAGCTTTGAGTCCGGCAATTCGCATAATTTCGATTGTGAAGCGTTCATTGCATACAATGATAACCTGTATCTTTTCAGTAAAAACAGGGGCGATCAGCACACCAAGCTTTACAGGCTGCCGGCACAGCCGGGTACCTATGTTGCCGATTTGATAGACACCTTCAACTCGAAAGGATTGATCACAGGGTCCACC
>CALAZZ010000129.1 GCA_937926515.1 uncultured Bacteroidales bacterium
CTATTTTCATATTACTTCCTCCTCTTCATTTTCATTTTGATTAAACAGGTCAGCTACCATATTCACGATATCTTCCTCAACCTGCTCAGTCGAGCCGGTTACCGTGGCAGCTATCTCTCGTTTGGTTTGAATGATCTTGTAAATCTTTTCATCGATGGTGTTTTCTCCAAGGAAGTATGTACATGTTACACTGTCCTGTTGCCCGATCCTATGACAGCGGTCCTCACACTGGTCACAGTCAGCAGCCGTCCATGGCAGCTCGACAAAAGCAACCCTGGAACTGGCCGTAAGCGTGAGGCCAACTCCTGCAGCTTTAATACTGCAGATTATGAGCTGTGTTTGTTCATTCCCCTGGAAGCTGTCTACGGCCCTCTGCCTGTCGGTCTGACTGTCCTCGCCTGTTATGGATACCGCACGCGGAAAACGCTTCTGAAGCGCCTGGATCACTTCGCGCAGGTGGGCGAATATGACAAGCTTCTCGCCAGATTCAAGAATGTCATCCACAAACTCAAAAACATCTGCCAGTTTGCCCCTGGCTGAGATGTTTTTCAGTATGCCAATTTGCACCATCACCTCCCCACGTAACGCCCTGGCAACCTTTTCATCATCTGCCTCTTTATATTGGCGCAGGTATTTGATCAGGTTGGTTTCGGCATCAGTGTATTCACGCCTTGTGCTTATCTGGCACATGGCCACCTGGCGAAGCTTTGAAGGCAGATCCGTCAGTACATCCTGCTTATCTCTCCGGTAAAAACAGTTCAGGTTTAGCTTATAATTGAGCTCCCGCAGATTGCTTGCCTCCCGATCACCTGAACAGTACCTTCTCACAAACTGCTGATAGCCGCCAAATGATTTCAGCTGATCGATGATACCTAATTGCGATATCAGGTCCTTTGGCTTGTTTATTACCGGTGTGCCGGTTAGCGCAAGGATGTATTCCTTGCCTGTGGCAATCCCTTTGGTGAATTTTGTCTGTTGTGTTGCAGTAGACTTTACCCTGTGCGACTCATCAATGATCACGCTCTTAAAGATGTCTTTCTGGTGCTTGAACTGAACATGGTTTAACCTCAGTTTTGTGTTGTCGGGCTTCTGGATCTTCAACACGAAATACTTCTTCAGACTCTCATAGTTAACAATGAACACATGGGCCAGATTGGCTTTAGCATAGAGATGAAAATTGTGTTTTACCTGGTCGTTAAGTATAATCGACTTTTTATTGCTCCACATACTCCACTCGCGCTGCCAGTTTATCTTGAGTGATGAAGGTGCGATCACAAGGCATGGGAACGCATCTGCAGCAATAATTGTGGCAATGGCCTGGGCAGTTTTACCAAGGCCAGGTTGGTCCCCAATGATCAGCCGTTTTTTCTCCAGGGCATAGGCAACGCCCTGTGCCTGGTAAGGGAACAACTGCATCTTGAGCGGTATTATCGTTTTGAGCTCTGGCATGGGAGGTAATTCATTGTACTGCTCTTCCGGGACAGGTTCATTAAACTGGAATCTGTACCTTCGGGCAAATGCTTCTACTTCGGCCTTGTGCTCAACCGGCACCAGCCAGCATTTGTTAACCGGGTCGAATCTTCTTGCCGGCAACTCTTTCACTGCCTGTACCAGGTACGGTGAATACCTGAAGTTGATACGGAAGTTTCTTTTTTGCTCAGTGATGGTCATGCATGAATATTTAGATCCTTATTGAAATTTTCATCGAGATATTCATCAGCTTGAGTGGGGTTCATGTGATCTGCATAATCCTCCATAAGCTGAAATATTTCCTGATAAAAAGGTAAACTGTAATCAGAATTATCATTTTGGGTGATGTTATCCGTGAACCCTCTTCTTCTTTTGAATTCGTAAAATTCTTGTGGTGTCATTGGCTATATTCTTCAGAGAATTCATCAAACTCATCCTCAGGCTGCATCAATGCCTTTTTGTTTTTCTCAACATATTCGCGGATATCCCATGACTGAATAGGCTTTACATTTAGTTGTGAGGCAATGGTGCGCACCATTTCTTCAGTCATTGGGTTGATGGCATATATTGCCGACACGTTTACAATCCGGCTGAAAGCGGGGCTTGTTTCTGTCTCCGGCACATCTATCCGGACCATGGCACCACCAGCAATTGTTTGTTCTGATACTTCACCGGCTACACGGGTGTGGCCGAAAAGCTCGACCAATGCCCAGGTTTTAAATTGTTCTGTCATATGAATTTATGTTTTGGTTATCACTATAGTTCTTTATATTGAGCCAGAAATCTCCTTTCCTTGGCCGCGCTCAGTATTTTATCCTGGTCATCTGTCTTTGCCAGGAGCTTCAGGAATTCGATTTCCACTTTAGCTGAGTGCACTATTGTCTGTGCTGCATTGGTGACGGCCTTGGCCGTTTCAACATCGATCCTTTCACATTCGCTTGCCTCTGGATCACTGTTAGACTTCAACCGTTCGATTACCTCGAACATGTGATCCCTGAGTGCTGTTAAATCATTCTTTGCCATAGTCTTTAATTGCTTTTTTAAGTTTATTCATTGCCATAATGGCATCTTGCAAATCTTTTGGGTAATTGTGCTTGGTATTGCGTTTCATGTTTTCTGACCGGGTAATGAGTTCAAGGTTTTCAATCCTGATATCAGTGCTGTTACCATTTATGAAAGCCACTATCATTCCTGGAGGAACAGGCCCGTTGTGTTTCTCCCATATATGGCGGTGAAGCAGTTCATATCTTCCCCTTGAAACCCTGATATGAAGGTATGGCCGGCCTGAGCTGTCATTTCTTAATGAGATGTGGCCATCGTATTTTGTGTTTTTGGGCAATTGACCTTTTTTAAACCAGGTATGTTTCACCTTTTCCCTGATGTGCTGCGGCATTTTCTTGCCTTTATTGGCTGGGGTATGACCTTTTGAGAAACGGTAAGGCTTTCCACGTTCAGCCAAACCCTTCTGGATCAATCCGGACCTTGGAGAGCTGAGAAACTCTTGTGACTTCTCAAGGCCTAATTTTTGAGCCATATGGTATACAGAATATTCAGACCTGTCAAGGATGTGCCCCACCACCTTTGCTGGGTAATCAGGATACATTCTAATCAATATTCGTACTTCTTGGCCTGTCCAGGTTCGCATATCATCTGGTTATTAATGTTCG
>CALAZZ010000130.1 GCA_937926515.1 uncultured Bacteroidales bacterium
TTGCCGCATGATCAATTGTTATTGCGTGTGAGAATAGTGCTTGATTTTATGTTTTTATCAAGGCACAATATACAAAATTTCGATGCTGCAGGCAGTTCAGAGGTATAAAAAACTTTGCACTATACAAAGGTTTGAATTGCAGAAAAAAAGCCGGATTTGTGGAGATATTTATTTTGATGATCATACCCGATACCATCATATATGATGGCAGCAACATAATATGTTAAAAGGAAATTAATTGGAGAGCAGCAGTAAAATAAAGCTGGTGGGAAGCACAAAATGATTCTTGGAATAACTAACTACAATAAAAAATTAAAAGAAAGTTTTTTGATTAACTGTTCTTTGTAAATTTGCAATCATCAAAATCATTGGATGTTTATTTTCAATTCGGATATAGTTCTGTAAACAATCTGTACATTTTGTATAGATTGTATCTTCTCTTTTTCTCGGATAATTCTTTCTGAGCGCGTTTTTCTTTTTTTAGTGCTTACCTTTAAGGTCGTATAGCTTTGTTATGTGCATCATTCATGCCAATCATACCGAATTTTTCGGGAATACTGACATTCATTACTTGCAAGCCTGGCTCTCGAACTTTAAGGCTCAAGCCTATGATAATTTAGTCGACACTAATTAATTAATTTTTAATCTGCATACAAGGAGGAAAGTTTTGTAATGTTTTCGTGTATGCAACAAAATAGAAGAAAATGAATAAAGAACAGCAAACAATTCACGATTTTGATTTGAATATTATCTATGATTTCTTTTCAAATACAGAACGACAAGGACCCGGCAGTCCCGAAGTAACAATTAAAGCCTTGGGTTTCATAGACGGTCTTTCAGAGAAGTCCAAAATTGCCGATATTGGTTGTGGTACAGGCGGTCAAACAATGGTGTTGGGAGAACATACTCCATGCAGAATTACCGGAGTTGATAGCTGGCCAGGTTTTATAGATCAATTCAACCAAAATGCCCATTACAAAAAACTACAGGATAGGGTTGTAGGCGTGATCGGCAATATGGAACATCTGCCATTTCAAGAGGAGGAACTAGACTTGATTTGGTCGGAAGGTGCAATTTATAACATCGGATTTGAGCGTGGACTGCGCGAATGGCGAAAATTTCTGAAACAGGGTGGATATATAGCAGTTACGGAAAATACCTGGTTTAGCGAAGAACGACCTTCAGAAATTCAGGCTTTCTGGCAGAAAATCTATCCTGAAATAGATACCATCCCGAATAAGCTTGTTCAAATGCAAAAAGCAGGCTTTCTTCCGATTGCCACTTATATCCTGCCAGAAACTATTTGGAATGACTTTTATGACTGGCAAAAATTGAGACGGGAATCTTTTCTGAAAAAACATGAAGGAAAAAAAGCCATACAAAAATTTGTCGCTTCCATGCAATATGAAGCAGAGTTATATGATAAATATAAATCATATTATGGTTATATGTTTTATATCGGAAAGAAGGTTTAAATAAGAATAAATAAACAGTTCAACAAATTGTGATATTAATAAGCCCTTTCGTGTGTGAGCGATCACTCACGAAAGGTTTTTATTGCTAATATTGATAAATTACTATTAAAAAGGTGATTTCATTAGAATAATCATAATGAAAATGAATTTGAATGATAAATATCAACCATCAGCATCATGTTCCTGCCAAATTTGTAAAAATTTTTGTTTACGTCCTGGTTGGTGGACGGTTGACGAAGCCGAAAAGGCCATTGAATCAGGTTTGGCTAATCGGATGATGCTTGAGATTTCGCCAGAACGCGACTTTGGTGTATTGGCTCCAGCATTCAAAGGAAATGAGGCTAATTTTGCTTTGCAATTGTGTTCCAAAAATGGCTGCACTTTTTATAATAATGGTTTAT
This sequence comes from uncultured Bacteroidales bacterium, assembly GCA_937926515.1. GTDB lineage: Bacteria > Bacteroidota > Bacteroidia > Bacteroidales > F082 > CALAZZ01. The sequence goes on from CALAZZ010000130.1 coordinate 1,877, forward strand.
GCGAACTGTATGGGACAGGATTACAACCATTAGAATGTAGATATTGCCATCATGATAGGAAAGGGCTGGGATTAACATGTCATTGGGATATTGAGAAAGATTGGAAAAGGCAACAAGGACAAATATTGATTATAGAATGGGGAAATATAATTGGATTTTGGCAAAGACAAGGCTTGACATTTTTTAGAAATAAATTTTGGATATCTGTAACACCACACAATATACGGTAACCGGACGAAGTAGGTGAATTTAAGTTTTGCGATATGACTTAATATTGTATCGGTTGGTTAGATTATAGCTTTGAAAAACCGGCCACAGTATATTGTCACCTGATTAAGCAGGATTATTTGATTGATAATTCACATACAATGAAGAATTTGTCATTTAAACCAATTATTCTTAATTTTCACGGCTCTTAGCATCTCATTAATCGGATTATCCAAAAAGCAATATTAATTCATGGACGATCATAGAAAACTATATCGTGTATTCCAATTGATTTCCAGACTGAGATCTCCTATTGGATGTGTTAAAAAAGAAGTAGCTGACGATTTCGATGTGAGTGAGCGAACGATTGAACGACATATGAACCTACTGCGTGACCTGGGCTTTGATATCATCAAGACGGGCAATAGATTTAAGATTGAAGGCATTGATAACAGAGCATTGAAGCATGAAAACCTCATCGGGTTTAGCCTGGAAGAGGCAACAGTCATTAAGAATGCACTTTTGGCCGGTGGAATTAAACAACCCTTGCAAAAGTCAGTTATTGACAAAATATATGCCCTTAGTGAATTGGATGAGCTAGCCGAAACAATCTACAATCAAACAGTATCAAAAAATATTGCTGCCATCAGGGGAGCAATCAAAAGTCAGGAGCAAATAGTTCTAAAACATTATCAGTCTGTAAGCAGTAAGCTTTCGCGGGATTACCATGTGGAACCTATACGGTTTTACAATTACTTCCAATATCTAGTGGCATATGATATTAAAGCCGGCAGGGTCAAGCAGTTTAAAACTGAACGTGTCTTATCTGTTGAAAACACCGGGCTTGATTGGCAGAACTTATCAGCGCATAAGCAGTTTGAAGTTGACGTGTTTGGGATGGGAGGCGAAGATGAAATTGCGGTGAAGCTGAAATTGACAAAGCGTTCGCATCACCTATTGATCGAGGAATACCCTGATGCCATACAAGACATACGTAAGTATGGAGGTGAAGCATATTATGAAGGAAGGGTAAGGTCAGTCCGGGGTGTGGGCCGCTTTGTGATGGGCTTGCTGGACGAGATAGAAGTGATTGAACCACAGGAGCTAAAAGATTATATCAGGAAAATAATTAGTAATTTTTAATTTCCGACACTATATGTCGGGATGGGGTGGTAGATTTGAATTTTGAAATTATTTTATATGCGGTTTTTACTTGATCTTGAAATTATTGGAAAGGAAAGGCTATTGCCCTTCAATTATCAATATCCGATATCTGCATGGATCTATAAAACCATTCATGAGGGCAACCATGCCTTTGCATCTTTTTTGCACAACAAGGGTTTTGGAAATGGATCAAAATCGTATAAGTTATTCACTTTCTCGCAATTTACATTTCCGCCCAAATCATTTCGTGTTGCCGGCAACCGCATGCAGTTGCTCAGCGATTCGGCAAGGATAACGCTTTCCTTTTTTGTGCCGGAGGCCATGCAGTCTTTCATTGCGGGTTTATTTCAGCAGCAGGAGTTTGGCATAGGAGATAGGGAAAGTGCTGTCCGTTTCAAAGTCAGGCAGGTAGAAAGTTTACCTGCTCCAAATTTTACAGCATATGGCCGATTTGCCTGCCTTTCGCCCATCATGGTGAGCAGTTACCGGCTGGACCGAAAGCAGGCGCAATATCTAAAACCAGATCATGCTGACTATGAAAGGATATTTTTTGATAACCTGGCGCGCAAATATGCCGCTGCACTGCAAGCAGGTTTGATAGAGAACAGCATGAGCAGTCTGAATGCTGCCACTGAAATGCGTTTGGTTTTTAAGGAGCCGGTGAAGAAGAAAGGCATTATCGTGAAAACCGGCACGGCTATGCAAACACAAATAATCGGCTATATGTTTGATTTTGAAGTGTGGGCACCCCCTGAGCTGCTTTTGCTGGGCTATTGTGCCGGCTTTGGCGAAAAAAACAGTCTGGGAATGGGATGCGTGAAACAGCTGGAGGTAGGTATAAATAAAGTTCGGAATTAAGGCTGGGGATAAATACTTGGTGAAATGAATGCATTGAAAACCGAAAATTATGGTAAACCATTAAAAATCATCAAATAAAAAATATCAATACTTGTAATGGATTTTAATAAACTTTATGCAGACACCCCTGATCGGGTCAAACTAAACTTTTTGGGTGCCATTATTCAACACAATGAAAAGCTTCAAAAGGAGTTTATGGCCTTTGCAAAGGCAGCGACAGGCGAAACTGCAGGGCTGACCTATGATGCGTTTGCGAATGCAATCAAAACCACAAGAAATCTTTACAAAAGTCGTTTTGAATCGGTTGATACCGAGAATCCCGATTGGGATCACTACACCCCTTCACATTCCGGCTATATCGAAGAGTGGGAGCAATATCAGGAAGCCGCCGAGCAGGAGTTTCAGGAAATTTTTCAGGGTTTCCATTCCGAGGTCATGGACTTAATCATTGCACAGCAAACAGAAGAGTTATTGGCCATGCTTACAGGGCTATACGAAGCTGCGCTGGATGCCGATGTGCCCGATGAGGTTGGTTCTTTTGAAAGTGTAAACGAATTTTTACTATCGGAACATAAGGAACTTACCACTGCCATTTCTGAAAAGCTACAGTTGGCAGCCTTTGCCAATCGTAAAGTCGCCGGCGCTTTTGAGCTGTTTTTTCGCTTTTGCAGCGATAAATACCCCAACGACCCCCATTTTGCAAAAGTTTTTGAGCCGGTTTTGCTGGCCCTGGCCGGAAAAACCGAAAATACCGCCCACTTACTCGAAATCATGACAAAGGCAGGTATCGAACTATCCGTTTTGCCGGAACTTACTTTGCTGTTGCACAAAAGCTCGGGCAACTATCAAGCCTGGCTAAAGGCTGCCCTGCAAATGTATCTGGATAGCGAAGCCGTGGCCAGGGAATTACTCCAGCACTACTACGAAACCGATAAGGCAGCTTTTGTGGAAACGGCCCACACCCTGTTTCCGGCCAATGCCAATGCCTGGGCAGCATTTCTTGAGCCTTATGCAAGCCCACAGTTAGATAAACCGTTGTTTGTGAAGGTTTTCTCCACCCTTACCATAGCAAAAAAAGACATCAGGCACTACCAGAAGGTGAAACCCTATCTGGATGAGGCCGCCCGTATCCATATCATCAGCAAATTAGCGTGGGAAAAGGTTTTTTTGGTGAAGTTACTTGCTGAGGACGGGCGCTATGCCGACATCAAAGCCCTGGTTGAAAAAGAGACTGAACGCTGGAATTTCGCTGAGCTGATTGCCCCCATCCTGGCCATTTATCCGGTCTTCTGCTTTGCGAAAATCAAGGCAATGGTCGAAAACACCCTTGCCGGCAAGCGGGGCCGCAGCAACTACGAGCGCATTGCCACATGGCTGGTCCTGGCCAAACAGATACCCGGCCACGAAGCCGATGCCATGTACCTGATCAAAACAACCTACAACCACAAGCCCAATCTGCCCGCGCTGAGGGATGAGATGCGGAGGGCGGGGGTGGTGTAGGGGAGAAGTATAAATTCACATTAATTTGGATAATATGAATAAAATGTTTTACCTTTGTGTCTCCAACAGAGGTAGCTTAATGGAAAAAGCCGGGTAAACGCAGCCCGAGTTAAAGGTTCGAATCCTTTTCTCTGTTCAACAGGAGAAATCGGACCTTTTAAGGAATTGAAAAAATTAGTGTGATTTTATCTTAATCGAACCTATGTGGAATGAAAATTTAGCAACAAAATGAGACTACATTTAAGAACATCAAAATCAAAAGAGTTGGTACCATTCAATTACCAACCCTTTTTAACCGGTGCCTTGCACAAATGGATCGGAAAGAACAATTTACATGATGACCGTTTATCACTTTATTCTTTCTCATGGCTAAATGGAGGGAATGCATTAAAGCAAGGTTTGCGATTTGAACATGGCGCCCATTTTTTTATCAGCGTACATGATCAACATCTTTTAAGAAATATTATTCAAGGAGTTAGGGAAAATCCTGAGATTGCTTTTGGGCTTGTTGTGAATGAAATAATCATTCAAGAAGACCCAATCTTTGAATACGAGCACAAGTTCATGGCCGCTAGTCCCATTTTCATCAAAAGAAAAATTGATGGTAAGGAAAATCATTTTGAATTTCATGACAAGAAAAGTTCCGTGTTACTCACAGAAACCTTGCAAAATAAGCTAAGAAAGGCAGGACTAAATGATGCAGATGTATCTGTTCAATTTGATTTGGGCTATAGCAGGCCAAGAACCAAAGTGATCTATTACAACAAAATTGGTAATAAGGTGAACATCTGTCCTGTTATAATTAAAGGTACACCAGAGCAGATTTTGTTCGCCTGGAATGTGGGAGTTGGTAATTCTACAGGAATTGGTTTCGGATCAATACAATAAAGATTCTTAAAAAAAGCAAATAGCAATGCGGCATTTTGAACAACTTGACCACAACCAATTTTACCATATTTACAACCACGCAGTAGGTGGGCGTGACCTCTTTAAGGATACCAACAACTACGAGTATTTTCTAAAACTGTACGATAAACATATATCACCAATAGCGGAAACCTACGCCTGGGTTCTGATGAAAAACCATTTTCACCTATTGGTAAGGATAAGGAACGTTGATGAATGTTTAAACCTGACAGGTTTTGAAAACCTGTCAGGTTTAAAGCCGCTGCATCAATATTTTTCAAATTTATTTAACGCTTACACCAAGGCATTCAATAAATATCATGAAACTTTTGGTGCGCTTTTCGAGCGGCCCTTTAAACGGAAGCTGATTGATAATGAGGACTATTTGCGGCAAGTAGTCTTGTATATCCATAACAATCCGATTCACCACGGGTTTTGCACCCATCCGTTGGAATACCCCTGGAGTTCATACCTTACTTACATTTCAAAAAAACCAACAAAACTGGAGCGCGAGGCGGTATTAGGATGGTTTGAAGATCAAACAAATTTTATGGCCGTTCACGAACAGAAAATTGAAAGGGAGGAAATTGAACAATGGTTGGAGTTGTAAATTTCTTCAGACCTGACAGGTTTTTGAAACCTGTCAGGTCTATTAACAACGAACATTAAAATAAATTAATTTAACTATGCTATATATCGTAAAATATTCAGGACCATTCGGTTTTATAAAGCCCTGGACCGCAGTGAGGGATGAAGAAGTCTACAGCCAACAGTTTTTAACACCCTCAATTATTGGGGGGTTGGAACGGAAACTTTTCCCCGAACTGCTGAATAAAGAATGGGGGATTCACAAAATTAAAGGCCACCGGTTAACTTATTCTCAAATTTCGCAACAGCAGGAGCAAACTCAACCTCGAGGATGGAACGTCAAAGGAAAAGGAGAAAAAAAAGAATTTTCACGACCTTTTTCGATATTAAGACGGGGTGTTTTGGTAAACCCCATCTTATTCCTTGCATTTGATACCATTGCGGATGCAGAAATTGCTTCGAAACAGCATATTTGCCTGGCCCGAAATGAAGATATTCTCTATCCATTTGCTGAAATCATAGAAGTTGATGCCTTGCAATTTAATGAGGATGAGGAACTATTCAGTGGTTTTGAACTTGTTTTTGAGGAAAACGAACATTCGTTTCTGGTTGGCTATAATCGTATGAATAATAATCAACCAATGTTCGGTTGGTTAAGAACAGTTGGAAACCCTGTAAAGACTTTTTATTAGATGGTAGTTTGTGAACATATAAAAGCAAAAGGCAAGCCTGATTTTACACCCTTGCACACCCATTTACTGCATGTGGTAATGGCGGCTGAAAAAATAGCAGATACCTTGGGTTTTAATAAAGAAGTCGCCAGGCTTGGTGCAATTTTGCACGATATTGGAAAGGCCAGCCCTGTTTTTCAACAACGTCTGAATCCTGACTATAGAAGAAAAGACAGTGATAAACCATTTCGCCACGAATTAGCCTCGCTGTTTTTTCTTTCTCTATTTAACGCTGAGATTCATCCACAGCTGATTGAAATGGTGGTAGCACATCATAAATCTGTTGAGAAAGACTCTCGCGATAAAGGTATTCTGGACTTGGAGGAGAATATCGACGATGTGTTTGCAATTCATAGTGCCGATTGGGATAATTGGTCGAAAGATGCATTGATGATACTTAATGAATTTGGAGTTTCAGTTCATGAAATCTCTCCACAAGAAGCTGAGGCGAATTACTATATAGCTGTAAATTATGTTCAAAATAGTATCATAAGGCAAGGATACTCTGAGTGGAAAGGGTTAATGATGGCAGCCGATCATTTTGCTTCTGCAATGATAGATGAAACAGCTAATCAGTTAAATAAAACCTTCAAAGTGGCTGATCTGAGTTTTTTCAACCGGCAACATGATCTATATCCACTTTCACTGATGAATGCTGATTCTGAGAAAAAACATACGCTTGTTGTTGCAAGCACCGGCGCAGGAAAAACTGATTTTTTATTCCGGAGTTGCAAAAAAAGAGTGTTTTACACGCTCCCGTTTCAAGCTTCAATTAACGCAATGTATAAACGTGTATCTAATGATTTGATGGACACAAACCAGAATCTTGATATACGAATTTTGCATTCTGCCTCAAGTATCGCGACCAGAGGAAAAGAAACTGAGGAACAGATGTTACAGGGGTTGATTGGTTCTTCCATTAAGATATTGACCCCACACCAAATTGCCGGTATACTTTTCGGAACCCGTGCTTTTGAATCTACCATTATTGATTTGAAAGGCAACGATGTAATTCTTGATGAAATTCATACCTACACCGAAATATCACGAGCCATTGTGATTAAAATGGTTGAGGTTTTAAATCGGTTGGGCTGCAACTTGCACATTGGAACCGCTACAATGCCAACAGATTTGTATAACAGAATTGTCCAAATTCTAGGAAACGAAAATGTGTTTGAGGTAAGTTTACCAAAATCGGAATTGGAAACATTCAACAGGCACACAATACACAAATTAAATTCCTGGGATAATGCTGAACATGTTATAGAAGAAGCAATTCGTGCTGATCAAAAAATACTTGTCGTTTGCAATAGGGTAAAATCAGCCCAGGAACGATTTGAATTCTATAAAAATAAATATCCTGAACTACCTAGCTTGTTGCTTCATAGCCGTTTCAAACGTGGGGATAGGAATGACAAAGAAACTCAGCTCATTGGATTGGACAAATTTGGAAACCCAACAGGAGCTTTTAATACATCTGAAAATGCTTGCCTGGTGGTATCAACACAAGTAGTAGAAGTTAGCCTGGATATTAGTTTCGATCTGATGATAACCGAAACAGCACCATTGGATTCAATGATTCAGAGATTTGGGCGTGTTAATCGTAAACGGACGAATGAAACAATAGGCAAATACAAACCCATTTATGTAATTCCACCACCCGACGACAAAAAAGAGGCCCTGCCTTATGATTTAGATATACTGAAGTCGAGTTTCAAGGTTTTACCAAATGATGATGTATTAAATGAAAAAGACTTGCAGGAGAAAATTGATGCTGTTTTCCCGGAAGTTGATGTGATGAACATTGAAACACATTCTATCTTTAAGAAAGACGGTTCAATGGTCATCGACTTTCTGACCCATCGACCAAAATCATATCTGCTGGAATTACTCGAAATCGACAGCGTAAGTTGCATAACAGACGACGATGTCGAGAATTATGAAAATGCCACTTTCGAAGAGCGCATGATGATGGAAATTCCGGCCAGGTACTGGTCGGTAAAAAAGTTTGCACAATCAGAATATGGGAATAAGCCATACATAGTTCCAGCGCATTCGTATCATTCAGATTATGGTTTCGATATCGAAAAAGCAAAATCAAGTTATGAACTATTATAAACAATCAGGTCTATGATAACAGTAAACATTGGGAGAACATTTCTCCGCGCTTACAACCAAAAATACGAAAAAGAGCTGACGGCCAAAGCGTTCTTTGAAACGGAGTATTTTGAGTTGTTTTTTAATCATCCAAAATATTTGCAATGGGCTACTAATTCTCCATTTGTGCAAATGAAAAAAGGGCAAAAGCCTCATCTATTGAATAAACAAGAAAGAATTGAGAAGTTAGATAACCTACATGAGAAAATAGCCTCCGGTGAAATTGATGCAAGTATTGCCATTGGCTTTCCTGCATCAGAGGTAAAAGAATTTGCTACAACCTCAGGATTGGTAACTGACTTGATGATAAACCATAGCAAGGAAGATATTTACTATTCCTGGATCGGAAGTGGATTGAGCATTGGTGTTTCTGGTGGCTACGCAATTCTGTTTGATAAGCCCGAGATTTTACTGAAAACTTATGAAGGCTGGAAAGTATATCGGCAATTCTTAACTGATCCTACCTTAGAAAGATTGGCAGGCAATAAGATCACAAGTTGGAATGGGCAGTGGTTGAGTTATTCATTCAGTAAAGAATTTCGTCAGTTTTTTGATTATGCTTCACTCAACCGACATGGTTTTTTTAAACTAAGTAATGCTGAAACTGTAATTGAAACAGTTAAATGGAGCAAGCTTTTTTTCAATCTATCCAAGCAATTTCCTGAAAATTCATTTACAGGCTATGTCTTTAGTTTTGGTCAAACAAACAAGACTTTAGGCTTTTTTCCATTTAAATTTATTCAAGCACAGAAACTCATTAGTTTATATGTAAAGCTCTTTGGGGTTAATGCGGCAATAAATGAAGCCCCAATTTATGAGGAAATATTCGGGCTAAAATTTTATAAAGCTTGTCAATTAGGCGCAATAGGAATCCAGGCACTAAGACCTGATCAGTTACTTGAAGATATCCAAAATGATAAAAAAATAGAATTAATTAAATTTCGAACCTATAAAATATGGTTATTAGCTATGATTAATAAAGAAGAAACTTTAAACCTTACAAATGAAATATCGGAGATATTACATTTGTATAAAACGGGTTCAAAAGGAACCGACAGAAAAGCTTTAGTTGAGAAAAAACTATTGCAATCAGGTAAACGCAACTTTCTCATTCACTGGGAGGAAATTGTAATAGCCTTACCTGAAAAGAAAGTTAAGCTTAAAGAGATAAGTGATAAAGTTTTTTATATGGAAACTGAAGAATTTGGCTACTTTATTGCTTTATTGAAATTAGATTATCGTTATCAGGAAAAATAAATTAAAAATTTAAAACAATGAACACAATTTACATTAGAACTTTGAAAAGAGTCAACCACACAGTTTTTGGCGTAGAAAAAGGTCAAAAAGTATACTGGGATTCTCAGTTTAAAAAAGGCCCTCTACCATATTCAAGTGGTCAACAAATCAAAAGGTCATTAATTGACTCACTAAATTCAGCGCTAAACACAAAGCCATCACCGACAACGTTTGTTTCAAAAGTAGCATTCAAAAAAGAAACTTTAGAATTTGATGGAGAAGGTGAAGTGTATGGCACATGCAATCCAGTGCACGCTGATCAACTTATTGGAGGTTGGATGAAAGCAGTAACGGGTAGCCGTGTTTACAAACGAAGAAGTCCTTTGTCAATATCTGCAATGACTGCACTTCATCCCTTGTTAGCAGGTGTTAATGAAGAAAATATAACTTTTGATAGAAAGGATCGGTCAAACACAAAAGTTATTGTCAAAATTAAAGAAGGCACCGATTTTAGAGAATTATCTGAAGATGAAATAATTGATTTTCTCGATAATAGAGAGAAGCATACAAGTCTAGCTAGCAAGTATATTCAAGATCAACGCCGAGCTAATGGCTTATTTATTCAAGACATGGCAATTGACTTACGTCGTTTATTCTGCGTTACACTGAATAAGCTTGAGCCTGAAATAACTGAAGAAACAGAAAAACTGCTTCGCGAAAATGGCTGGGCAGAATCCGAAAATGTTTTTGGCAAATGTTTGGTGGCCCCTAAAACCATAAGAGATAAGTTAACCCCTGCACTGGCCAATGCAATTATTAATTGGGCCATAACATCCAATCAATCCCGCACTTTCAGCTTAATGGAAACTTTGGCTGTTTCAATTAGTGAAAATGCGAATAAAATTGCCGGCAGCATTCGCGCAAAACTAAGCGGCGAAGAAGAAAACAAAGCAGTACCGATTATAGAGGAGGAACTTGAAGGTGTTGATACATTTGTAACCCTTCCTGCCGCAGCTTATATCATTTCGAAAAGAGAAAGTGCTGATGCCCTTGACAAAGCAGAACAAAAACTCATTGACCTGATGATGGCTTTCGATTACGAAAACCAATTATAGTCGTAAAGTTTTTGAATTGACCCCGAGCTGAGATCGGTTCGGGGTTTTGTGGGTTTAAAAAGCTACTATTTCCACTTTATTAACAAAAGAAAATGCCTCACCTCTCCCACCTCCTGCACCTCATCCAACGCGCCTGCCTACAGGTGCCGCCCTCGCATCCATTATGGGCGTTGAGCCAGGCAGACCCGGACAATGCGGTGGAGCTTGAAGATATGTCATATATCGAGCAAATGTTTGCCGGTACAGAAAAACCAATTGCCGAAATTACCGGTATTTCATGGGCTGAACTTCCCGATCCCGATGGTTTGGACGGGCAGCAAAAGGAAACACTTGCCACAGCTCTGACGCAGTTGCTTGATTTACATCATTTTCGGCTTGATTTTCCTGAAAGCTATTCCATGGCACTGCGCTATGGCACCATACGTGATTTCTGGATGACCGATCAGGTGCCACTTACCTACGGGATGCATACCATCAAACTATGCACAATGGAACCCGACGACTGTCCATTTCCAGGGTATTGTAAGGTTTGTGAAGAGGTTGCCGCCCAAATGGAAGCTGACAACAGCAATACACTATTGATGGATGACTTTGATGTGGATGCCGCAGATTTGCTTCCCACACAGGACGAATTGGAACAATGGAAGCAAAACAACCCTATTGA
>CALAZZ010000131.1 GCA_937926515.1 uncultured Bacteroidales bacterium
AAAGAGAAAATTTGGGCTGGTAAAACGTATTAAAAAACAAATCGATAAATTTGGGCTGACCAACGAAGAACTTGGAATCACATCATCTTGAAATATAATGGATTACAAAAACGTTAGTCAGAATGCTAAAAGACAGTAGAGTCCAGAAACTACTTAAAAAAACGGGGCGAACCAGAAAAGCCATACGAGTATGATTTTTAATTGAAATAGAATGAACACAAGAAACAAAATTGCAAGTGTTTTCATGGTATTGTGCTTGATAATAAGCTACAGTATAGAATCAAAAGCATGCACAAGAGTGGTGTACAAAGGACCTAATAACACGGTTTTAACAGGAAGGACTATGGATTTTTCCATAGAAATACCTGCCAATCAATGGATATTTCCCCGTGGAATTAAACGTAATGGAGAAGTTGGTAAAAACTCCATTGAATGGGTTTCCAAATATGGTAGTATTGGTGTGAGCACATGGGACATCGCCATTGCCGATGGGATGAATGAAAAAGGTGTAGTAGCCAACTTGCTTTGGTTGGTTGAATCTGAATACCCAGCTTTCAATAAAGAGGGTGACAACAAAGGAATGGCCATTTCACTATGGGCTCAATACGTTTTAGACAATTTCGCAACTGTTGCTGAAGCCGTTGACGAATTAAGTAAAGAATCATTCGCAATAGTTTCTGATTTTATCCCCGGCACTGACAAATTCACCACAGTGCATTTATCCATTTCGGATGCCACTGGCGACAATGCCATTCTTGAATACATCAATGGCAAATTGGTGATACACCACGACCCTTCATACACAGTGATGACCAATGACCCACCATATGAACAACAATTAGCTATAACTAAATATTGGCAAAATATTCCGGGTAAAACATTTCTTCCGGGTTCAGTAACTGCACCAGACCGTTTCGTAAGAGCCTCATTTTTTATAAATGCCATACCGCAAACTGATAATACAAGAGTGGCTGTAGCAGGGGTTTTTAGTGTGATTAGAAATGTATCAGTACCATATGGTTTCGAAATTGAAGGATTCCCAAATTTATCCACAACACGTTGGCGCTGTGTTGCAGACCAAAAAGAATTGGTGTATTACTTTGAAACGGCACTTACGCCAAATACATTTTGGGTTGACCTTAAAAAAATTGATTTCAGTGAAATAGCGGGTGTCCGAAAATTGGATTTGTCAGAAAATAAAACCTATGCAGGCGAAGTTTCAGCAGAATTTATAAAATCTAAACCACTTCAATTTTTGGGATTATGAGCCAAAGCTTGATTAAAAAATTTGAAGTCGGTGTATTCTATATTCTTTCAGCAATAATTGTGTTGTACAGCTATGCCTAAAACCCGGCATGAGGTCGTAAGGTCAATTTCAGCAGAGATGCTTATGGCCTGAATGGGGTTTTTGCACGGGCTCACGTTGTGCACAATACTGATCGACCTGTCAATTATCGAATGTATTTGACAATAAGCATGGTTGAATAGAATAATTTGACAGGAAAATGTTGTATTTGTCAATATTTGTGTATTTTTGACAAAAAGCAAAATAAATGTCAAATCCAATTGAACCTTACGATAGAAATAAGCCATATAACAGTTTGCCTCTTCTTCCACCAGATGATGAAAAGGTTGAAACTAAAGAAGTTTATAAAGCCTTAAACAATGCAAACAAAGCCCTTGCTGAGCTAAAAGGAATTGCAAAAAAACTACCGAATCAATCAATGCTTGTGAATACCATTGCACTAAGAGAGGCAAAAGCAAGTACTGAGATTGAAAATATTTTTACAACTGACGATGAACTTTATAAAGCACTCACAATTAGTGAATACGGGCTGAAAGGAAATGCTAAGGAAGTTCTAAGGTATAGGCAAGCGCTTTGGAAAGGATTTAATAATATTGTAAAAAATCAAGCCTTTACAATTGAAACTCTTATAGACATTTATCAAGAAATAAAGCAGGTTAATGATGGTATTAGACCTCCGCAAACTGAAACTGTAGTACTTAAAAGAGGAAGTGGAATACTGTCGGGTGAAGTAGTTTATACCCCACCAAGAGGAACTCAAGTTTTACAGCAGAAGTTAAATAATCTAATCGAATACATTAACGATGATTCAAAATATCCCTATGACCCATTACTGAAAATTGCAATTTCACATTATCAATTTGAAGCCATTCACCCGTTCAGAGATGGGAACGGAAGAGCAGGAAGGATTTTAAGCATTCTGCTAATGATTCAAAAGCAACTATTAGAAGTTCCAATCCTCTATTTAAGCGCATACATCATTAGAGAAAAAGACGAATACTATGAACTTTTAAAAAATGTAACAACTCTCAGAAGTTGGAATCCCTGGATAATTTATATTCTCAGAGCCATTGAGGAAACATCAAAATATACAATTAGCAAGATTGAAGAAATTGACAGGCTGTTTTCAAGAACCACTGCATTGGTTAATGAAAAGAGCTTGTCAATAAGAAAAGAATTCATTGAGAAACTTTTTGAACAGCCCTATATAAGTCCGAAGAAATTGTTAGATAAGAATGTCAAGAGCCTGAATACAGCTAAGAAATATCTTAAACAACTTGAAGAAATAGGTATTCTAATTCCTGAAAAAATTGGAAAAGAAATAATTTATTTGAATATTGACCTGTACAACATTTTATCTGAATCTTAAAATAAGTACTGTGCACAAAAAATAGGACTCTGAGCGGTCCTCCGGCTGGCGGATTGAACTACATTCCTGCAAAGCTTGATGCCCTGCAACCACCCGGTAATAAGCTATGCCCTTAACGACTGTTGCTGTTTGCCATGCTGGTTTTTTATTTGAAAGAACGCTGTCGGTGCCACGCCCGGGAATTTCCCGGTCTGCCGTTTCGAGGATTTAAGTATTTTTACATCAGAAAACCATACACCGGATGAGGGATGCCTAAAACCCGGCATGAGGCCTTAAGATCAATCTCAGCAGAGATGCTTATGGCCTGAATGGGGTTTTTGCACGGACTCCCGTTGTGGGGGCTTTTGATTGATTTTGTGCATTATAATAACTTATATAAATGATAAATATTAAGAGAATTCTGATTTTGTCATTAACAATTCTGACAATCGGTCTGAGCTGCAACAAAGAATGCAATGATTGCCTGGAACTAACAACAAAAAGCATCAGGTACATTGATTCCAATGGAACAAATCTTTTATATGGAAGCCAAGCGATTTATAATCCGGATAGTATAATAATCAAGGCTGAAAATAACATTAATATTAGTGTGTGGAAACAAGAGGACATTGGGACTATCATGTTTAATCTCGAGGAGAATTATACTACTTATCACATGATTTTATTAGATACATTGATTGATGCCTTGGAATTTGAATTGGCTGAAAGAAAAAGTACATCATGTTGTGGAAATGTAACTTATTCGACGAAAACCTTATTAAACGGATTAGAAATAGAAAATGATGATTTAATAGTTATTACTCGCTAGGAAAACGCAGCACAACAGCAAATCATAGCCGATAGATGCATATGTGCTATCAAGGCAAATCAGTAGAAATAAAAACATAAGAAAAAAAATAAACAATATCCATGAGAACGGCCACGGGCCATATTTGCGACCAGTTACATTTTATTGCACAATACCATACAAAATAAATCACGGGGAAACCCTGAAAATCCTCGCATAAAGCAAAAAGAGTAAGGCGGGAAAGCTGAAAACGTGAGAGTAAGCATTGAATCATTATGAGAAAAAGCAGTTTGTTAGTGGCTATGATGCTGCTGTTTGGCAGTGTAGGTTCGGGAAGTTTATTTGCCCAAGGTCAACCCACACTTGACTGGTCAAAGTTTGATTTTGTGCCCGGTGATGAAATAATTTTTGATGACACCCAGGAAGGTGAACGCAATGGCGAATTTCCAAGCAGGTGGGATTTGACAAATGGAAGTGTCGAAAATGCCGTTTTAGATGGTGAAAACGTGATCATGTTTATAAAAACAAATAGCAATAGTTCTGGGGGTATTGTCCCTATGATGACCAACGGATATGACGATTATTTGCCGGACGAATTTACCGTTGAGTTTGACGCCTACTTTGATGATCACAACCGGACTTATCGTGTCTTATTTTATGATGGCAAAAATCAGAATAGCCTAAATAGAAGCGTCAACCCGGGAAGCAATAACAGGGTTGACAGGATTAAGATAACCCAAAATTCAGTTAGCTATGGAACCACCACTGCTCACTATCCGGGGTTTGGAGACAATTCCAAAGAGGACGCTTCGCACTCAAAGCCAGGCTGGAGGCGCGTTTCAATTTCATTCAATCTAAGAGCTCTGAAAATTTACCTTGATGACGCACGGGTGCTTAACATACCCAATATGAGCTATAATCCGCTCGGGCTTACCTTTGCATACCACAATCCTACAGGGGGTCATTTAGGTTATATCAAGAACATCAAGGTTGCCAAAGGTGCTGTCCCGCTTTATGATAAGATGCTCACAGATGGTAAAATTGTAACCACAGGCATTCGTTTTGACGTCAACCAAGCTACATTAAGGCCTGAGAGCTTTGGGGTGATCAATGAAATTGTAAACCTGATGAAAGAAAACACATCCCTTAACTTCAGTGTAGAAGGCCACACCGACAGTGACGGAAGTGATAGCCATAACCAAACCCTTTCCGAAGCCAGGGCAAAGGCAGTAAAGGACAAAATGATCAACATGGGTGTATCTCCATCCCGGCTCAAGTCAGTCGGCCATGGCCAGTCGATACCTATTGCGGACAACGACACACCCGAAGGAAAATCACATAACAGACGAGTTGAGTTTGTTAAGTTTTGAACTTGCAAGATCATGAAACCTTCAATTATTGCTCTATTTGCAATCCCCACTGTAGCACAGGCGCAGGGTTATAACAACTGGCCTCCGTTTGAGATACACCACTAATAAAAACAGAATAAAACTTAATAATAATGAATATTAAACATAAAAGACTTGGAAGACACGGAGTTCTAGTGAGTAACATTTGTCTTGGAACAATGAACTTTGGGTGGCATACGAGCGAGAAAGAAAGCTTTAAAATCATGGATCGTGCATTGGAACTGGGCATCAATTTTTTCGATACAGCTGATGTTTATGGTTGGTCAGTGGAACATGGTTATACAGAAGAAATTATTGGACGATGGCTTGCTCAGGGTGGTGGACGCAGGGATGCTGTGGTATTGGCAACAAAAGTCTACAATCCTGTGGATCGCAAGGCAAACTTGCCTGAAGTCAATGCTGACGGGCGAAGCCTTAGTGCCTATAAAATAAGAAAGCATTGTGAAGGCAGCTTAAGGCGACTGCAAACCGAATGGATTGATATATACCAGATGCATCATATTGACCATGATTGTCCATGGGATGAAACATGGCAAAGTTTTGATGCATTAATAAAACAAGGAAAAGTAGTGTATGTGGGTTCCAGTAATTTTGCTGGCTGGGATATTGCAACTGCATGCCAGGAAGCATCAAAGCGAGGTATATTGGGATTGGTGAGCGAACAAAGCATATACAATCTTGATAATCGCATGGTTGAGCTTGAAGTGATTCCGGCTTGCAGACATTATGGTTTAGGGTTCATACCCTGGAGCCCACTGGCAGGAGGACTTCTGGGTGGATCACTTAAGAAATACAAGGATGGAAGGCGTAATGAAGAGAGCACCCTAAAGCAAGTGCAGAAAAAATACAATCAACTTGAGCAATACGAGACACTATGTAAAAAAATTGGTCATCCACCTGCCGAGATCGCTTTGGCATGGTTACTTCATAATCCAATCGTAACAGCACCAATTGTGGGACCACGAAACATTGAACAGTTGGAAAGTGCAGTGCGGGCTGCAAATATTCAACTGGATGAAGAAACACTTGAAAAGCTGGATGAAATATTCCCCGGCCCCGGTGGTGAAGCTCCCACGGCATATGCATGGTAGCCGTCACCCTTTTATATTTACTTGGAATTCTCAACTTCAATCAAATAAAAACAAGATCATGCATTATCGATTGGTTTTTTACATTTCTTGCTCCTTGCTGCTGCTCGCTTCTTGCAGTATTAGGCATAATACCGACACCTATGAGGATACAAAATTTGATCGATTATCACAGCAATTAAGTGTGGAGATATACGATTCAATGGCATTTAAAATCATTGATCCAGATACCAGATTTGAAATATTGGCCTCAGGATTCCACTGGAGCGAAGGTCCGCTCTGGGTTGACGAATTGCAGGCTCTGTTGTTTTCAGATGTGCCTGCCAATAAAATATACAAATGGAGCAAGGAGGATAGCCTGAGTATTTATCTCGAATCGGCAGGGCATTCAGGAGTGGAAAATAAAGATTCCGGCTATGGCCCCAATGGATTGATCCTCGACAGAGAAAACAAACTTGTACTTTGCCAGCATGGTGACAGGCGTATCGCAAGGATGGATGCTGATTTAATAAGCCCACAAGCGCTATTCACCTCCATTGCCGACAATTATGATGGGAAGCAATTTAACAGCCCCAACGACTTGATAATGGATCGTGCAGGCCAGATTTATTTTACTGATCCCCCCTATGGACAAGCCGAAAATAAAACAGGAGAAATTGGGATAAATGGCGTGTTTAGAGTCAATTCCGATAATAAAGTCATATTACTTATTGATAGCTTGACCTGGCCAAACGGAATTGCATTATCCCTGGATCAGCAAACCATATTTATCAATCAATCTGACCCGGAAAACCCGGTTTTGTACAGCTATGAGATCACCAAGGATGGATCGCTTGAAAACGGGAGCGTTTTATTTGACTTTGACCAACTTGCAAAAAGTGCCGGTGGATTACCCGATGGACTAAAAATTCACAAAAGCGGTAACCTATTTGCCACAGGCCCCGGTGGTGTTCATATTATAAGCCCTGATGGAAAGCTTCTGGCCACACTTAATACCGGAAAAGCAACTGCTAATTGTGCTTTTGATACTGATCAAAGATATTTGTACACCACAACCACCGACCTCTTAATGAGGGTGAAATTGAAATAAATCAAAACCTGGGTTTATGCAATCGGAGGCTGTTTTGTGATCTTATCAAAATATGTAATTTTGAATATTGAATCTCTTGAATCCTTAATCTGCTCAATCAAAACGAAGAAACAAGAGCAGCATAAGATAGAAAATGATAACTAAAGATGTATAAATACCTCTTTGGGCCGGTACCTTCGCGCAGATTGGGCATGTCGCTTGGCATTGATCTGATCCCAAAAAAAGTATGCACGTTGAACTGTGTGTATTGCGAGGTAGGTCGAACCACAAAACTCACCACCGAAAGGCTTGAGTATGTTAAATACGATAAGGTTGTGGCCGAGCTGAATCATTTTATGAAAAGCAGGCCAAAAATTGATTATATCACATTTTCCGGTTCAGGCGAACCTACTTTGAACATCAGAATCGGTGAGGTATTGTCATTTATTAAACATAATTATCCGGATGTAAAAACCGCAGTTTTGACCAATGGCACCCTCCTAAATGACAAAAAGCTAAGAAATG
This sequence comes from uncultured Bacteroidales bacterium, assembly GCA_937926515.1. Lineage (GTDB taxonomy): Bacteria > Bacteroidota > Bacteroidia > Bacteroidales > F082 > CALAZZ01. Next base: position 7,554 of record CALAZZ010000131.1, read on the forward strand.
AATTGAAACAAGCCGATGTGATCCTACCCTCCCTGGACGCTGCCAGCCAGTCGGCTTTCGAAAGGATAAACCGGCCGCATCCTCAGCTCTCGGTGCAAAGCTACATTCAAGGCCTCACTGAGCTTAGAAAGGAGTACAAGGGCAAAATATGGCTTGAAATTCTGTTTTTAAAAAATTTCAATGACTCCACGGAAGAATTAAGCTTGATGAGGGAGGCTATTGAAAAAATTCAACCCGACAGCATTCAACTAAATACACTTGACCGGCCGGGCGTTGTAGAAGGCCTGATTCCATTGACAAGAAGTGAACTGGAGCATATTTCAGACTTTTTGAACTTCCCCAATGTGGAGATCATAGCCAGCCAGACAGAACGTACAAAGATGGAGTCATATCGGGGCGATGTTGAATCAGCCATACTCGAAACCATTTCACGAAGGCCATGTACACTCTACGATCTGCAACAACTGCTGGGTATTCATGTGAACGAGATCAACAAATACCTTGGCACACTCCAGGCAGAGGGGAAAATTAAAACCAAAAGCCTCGAAAGGGGCGTCTTTTACCAATTGATGCACAGATAGTGTTTTGATAAAGAAATGGTCATGCTCAAAACTGCAGCCTTCGATCATCATGTGGATGTGTACAATGCCTGGTTCGTTAAAAACCAATATGCGTTTCAGTAAGAAATTAAAGCAGTAAATCAATGGGAACACTCTTAAAAATACTGCTTCATGCTGCGATGATTACTGGTTTTGTATTCATAATGATGGTGGTCATTGAATACATCCATGTAACAACAAAGGGCTTATGGCAATTTAAAATTGCGAAAAACAAATGGGGGCAATATCTACTCGCCGGCATTTTAGGTGCCATTCCAGGCTGCCTGGGTGCTTTCACTATCGTGACGATGTTTTCGCACCGGATGGTATCTTTTGGTGCCCTGGTAACAGCTATGATCGCTACGAGCGGCGATGAAGCTTTTGTGATGTTCAGTATGTTTCCGGCCCAAGCTGCTTTGATAACAGTCATAATTTTTATTGTAGGCATGCTGGGTGGTTATTTGACCGATAAATTCTACAAACCAAAAAGTATCCTGGATCAGCTGGGCACACATAAATTTAGCTTGCATGAAACAGAACATTGCCAATGTTTCGAAAAAGGACAAATATGGAAACACTTTACCCATCCCGGAATATATCGTTTAACTGTGGCCGTTCTAATCATAGTGATGATACTAGGTGTTTCAACCGGTGCATTTGCGAATAAACTTGAAATTTGGATGAAAGTGTCCGTGCTGCTCGCATTTCTATTTTCCCTATTTATTGTACTTACTGTCCCGGATCATTTTCTTGATGGACACATATGGGAACATATTGTTAAACAGCACCTTCCCCGTATATTTGTTTGGGTCATGGGCACACTTATAATCATGCACTTCATCATGAATTATTTCGATATCGAGGACTGGATCACCGGTAACCTATTGGTTGTTATGCTGGTGGCTGTGCTCGTTGGTTTTATTCCGGAATCGGGCCCCCACCTGGTCTTTGTAACACTTTTTGCCCAGGGCACAATACCCTTAAGCATTTTACTGGCAAGTTCCATTTCGCAGGATGGTCATGCCGGACTGCCGCTGCTAGCCGAATCGAGGAAAGCATTTGTCACAGTTAAAATCATCAATATTATCTTTGCACTTGTCATTGGAACCATGGGCTACCTCATAGGCTTTTGA
>CALAZZ010000132.1 GCA_937926515.1 uncultured Bacteroidales bacterium
ATCATTCCTGGACCATCGAGGTGAACAAGGAAGATTCAAACTGGCATCCCTTATTGGAGCTTTGGATCAGGAGAAGCGGTGATGGGTATTCCAATGTAAATCCCAATCAATGTGTGAAAAGCATTGTAGGGGGTACAAGCTTTCAGAAAATTGATAATATACCAATACAGTTTTACTCAGGCAGATGTGAAAGAAATGACGTACCCATCCAATTTGAATTACGGAATGTATCAGTTCTTACACCAGCTGACAGTTATCAGACAGATATTGTTTATACCATTACGATAACAGTACCATAAATGGAAAGTTATTGTTCCGCCTTTTTATGTGTGTTGATCTTGAACAAGCTATAAACCGGGCAATAGTTAAAAAGGCCGGTAAGCAGTGGTATTAAACCAACCAAACCCCACCAGTTTTGGTAATACAAGCCGGCAATTCCAATCAGCAAGCCAATGATGATGCGGATAATGCGGTCAATTCCCCCTAAATTTGTTTTCATGGTTTTGTTTTTATTTGGTTATTAAAACTACAAATTTAAGCCAAATTGAATATAAAATCAAGATTTAAATAATGCTTTGAATGCATTGGCCATCAGCTTAAAATCTGAAATTGAAGGCAATAACTCTGTGGCACGGGATCCTGTCAGATGCCTGAAAACAAACCATTGATAAACGACAGCTGCCGCATAAGCAAGAGACGCACTTATGCCTGCCCCAATAAATCCATAAGCCGGTATCAAAATAAACAATGCCGGTATTGTTACAATGAGGCCAATTAAAGCGGCATAAAGGTTATACTTTGGTCGGCCGGTACCTGAAAAGTAGTGACTGAAAATGGTATTGGCTGACAAGGCTATCACACCGGGAGCAAGACTGATAATCACCAGCTTTATGTCACCGAAAGCATTGCTGAAAACCAGCTCGAAAACATGTCGTGGAATGGAAATTAGAACCACCAATGCCATCGAGGTTAAAACTACGGAAAACTTAAGCAATTGCAAACTGATAAGCCTGGCATAACCCGGGTCATTTGAGTTACTGATGCTTGAAAACTGCACCAGTGAAATGCTTTGTCCAATAAGTCGCAGTCCTTCCGTTAACTGGATACCTGCTGCATATACACCAAGAGGTGACAAGCCCGCGTATATCCTGATAAAATAATAACTCAAACGTTTGTTGATCAAATGAGTTATACTGGCAAGCTGCCCAATGAGACCATAAGTGAATAGCTCCCGTAGAGAAATTTGTCCTTTCGAGTTATGTACGGATGTTATATAGGGCAAAACCAACAACCATCCAAACAATACAGGCAATCCATATGACACATAAAGGGCGTAAACAAAAGCCCGTTCATCTTTGATCTCCAAGGCCCAGACCATAATGGAAAACGTAACTAATAAAACACAAAACTGAGTCACAAACAGTTTATTATAAGCACTTATCCGTTTCTTGCCCAGCAATAGGTTCAAATTAACACCGTGCAAACTATTTAAAGCAACCAACAACAGAATATGTATTCCATATCCCTTAGGAACAACCAATTCATACACTTGAGGGAACAAGGAGAGCAGGCCAAAAGCCAGGCTAAAGAAAACCAATACAATTGCCGTCCAGATGTAGGCTATGAGCAATAAGTTTCGGGCAGACTTGCGGGGCGTGAAATAAACGAGGGCGCTGCCGGCAAAAAGTTCAACAATTAGCAAGATAAGCGAAATATCAAGCAAGATCAAACCGGCAGTGCCCCAGGCTTCACGTCCCAGTTGATTGGTTGCTATCCATAGTATCAGCAAGCTGGCCAGCGCATTCAAAATGCGTGCTCCCGAAGTGCCTAGTATATTTTTAAGCATCATGATTTGGTCATGTTAAATTTGTGCTTTAACTGAAGCATAAAGCCCGCCAAGGTGAAACCAAAGCTTTTTCCGTCAATAACAGTAAGGTCGCCTATGCCATTGAGCGTGTGCAGACCTCTGTTGTAAGTACCGCGGCTAAACGGTTCAATGCGCCTGAGAGGCGCTTCTTCGAAATGTGTAGGATCAAGTGCAATTATTTCATTTAATACCACTGCAACACCATAATCTCTGGCACAATCCTGTGCCGGCC
>CALAZZ010000133.1 GCA_937926515.1 uncultured Bacteroidales bacterium
CCTTATGAATCTTTTTCTTGCTTTTCTTTTTCACTAATCCTTATTCATAATTTAGTTGCACTTCAGTTTCTTGCATGCGATACAACGGTTCGCGTATATGACTTGTGGCGGATTTCGTAGCGCTTTCTTGTCGGCTTGCACCAAAAACTTACTTAAAAGCACTATGCCTTGTTTTACCACTTTCCTCACCATAAGTTATATACGCTGTTGGCATTTCGTTATTTATTCTTCATTTTCTGCGAAAGTCAATATATATCCATTATTGTCCAAAATCGAAAATTCTGTTGCACCATAAAATGTTTTCTCAAGTCCTTTTATGACTTTCACTTTGTCTTTTATTTTATCGTGAAATTGTCTGATTTCTTCTATTTGGATGTACAGCAATAATGAACCTCCATTTTGCCTTGATATTGCCGGTAGTTCTGAACCTAAACTCTCGAATGTTTGAAACATAAAACTTACTTTCCCGCAAGTCATCATCACCCATACAAAGTCGCCTTCCTCAGGAACGGTCATAGCGACTTTAAATCCTAAGGTTTTATAAAAATTAATCGTCTCGCCTATGTCTTTAACAAAAATGTTCGGTGAAAGTGAATCCATATTTTTAATTTTTTAATCAATTTATACTTCTTGTTTCACAAAGAAGGAAACCTCTTTGCTTAAGATATCCTCTTTTTTCAATAATTTTAAGTGTCTGCGGTATTTACCTTTACCTTCAAGAATACTGTTAGGATCTTCCATTAGGAATCCTTTAGAAAATTCAAGGGTGATATGATTCATGTTTAAGAATAATCCACTAAACATTTCATCATTGAGAAAGAATACAATGCCACCATACATTATCCTTTCATCAGTTTTTGGGAAATGATTAAAAATGATTTCACGTACTTCTATGAGAGTATCAGATTTTTCGGCATCGACCATCTTTATTTCGTTCAAAAAATTTTGAACTTCTTCATTTTTAGATTTTTTCATTGAATTTATGTGTTGAATTCTCGTTTATAATGAATGCCATCGAGTGTATATCCGCAATATTGCAGATATACCTCTTATGTACTACCCTCTTAATCAATAGTTTTGTACTGTTTAACGGAGTAAAAGTATGAAAAATACAAAACATTCGCAACCACCCTCAGGGAATGATACCTGGCCGGGCAGCAGACAACCGGCTTGTCATGAATTAAGTAGGCAAATAGAAGGTACGGTCGATTTGCAAATGCTTGTGAAAGTGGTTTTAAATCAGCCGTTGCTTGGTACAGATCACCATGGACATAGTAAGGACCGAAAACAGTTTCTGATAATTGGAAAACCCTTGTTTAGCATAGTCACTAACTGTATTACTTAACTATTTGATATTTATGTATTTATAAGCTATATCCGGCTCAATATCTAACTTTTTGGATGCGGCCCTACAGGCCTAACACCTAAACCATAAGCCCTGCTGCCGCGCGATTGCATCGCGTGGCTATCAATTCAAACCTGCTTGAGCTGATTGAAGTCAGACTTTCGACATCCCGTTTTCCCCCAGCGCGGTGCAGTCTACGACTACATCCCCTGCACCCAGCATTTGCATCTAGTTTGTCGAGATGTTATAAGGTGTAAAACCAAAAAAAATCCGCGCAAATCCGCTAAATAAGTCCCAATCGTCCGGGATCTGTGTGCTAAAAAATTAACTACTCAACCCGCATTCCATCAAAAACCATAAATTCCAAAACCTATCCAGTACCGTAGGCCGGGATCAGAAATCAAGTCCGTTAAATCCACCGTTGAAACATTATACAGAGAGGCAGAACAGGCAGAAAGCTAAGCAGATTTCATTCACAAAATGGCCATTGCCCGAAAAGAATGCAACAAAGCCTTGTTTTGGCTGGAATTGCTCAGAGAAACCGGTTTTTTTGAGTGAAAGTGATTTCGAAAGCCTTTATTCAGACGCTACTGAACTAATAAAATTGATTACAAGCATCATTAAAACAACCAAGTCAAACATCACAATTAACCATCAAAAATTAAGCATTGACCATTAAAAATTAGCATTGTCACATTATTTTTTTTGTTCACGTTACGTGAACATCGTATATTTGTGAACAAATAAAACCAAAAATGGAACAGGAAATCATACATATCGCCCTTCAAAACCTGAATCAATACACTGGAATTCAGGCCAAATGGAACAATAAAGATCCGTTGCATGGGGTATTGGAAATAAACGTGAATGGCCATAGACATACCTTTACCGTGGAGGTAAAACGTGAACTAAGAATCCATCAACTGCCACAAATGGAAGATTATTTCCACCGAAATGAGCACTTTCTGCTAATAGCCAACCGGCTTTTTCCAAAAATCAAAGAAGAGCTCCGCCAAAAAGAAATTCCCTACCTGGAGGCCAACGGAAATATCTACCTTAAAAAGGATGGGCTGTTTCTGTTTATCGACACCCAAAAGCCTTTGGATGCTGGAAAAACCAAAGGAAATAGGGCATTCACCAAAACGGGTTTGAAAGTGGTGTTTTATCTGCTGCAGCACAAAGAAGCCATCCACCTGACCCAAAGAGTATTGGCGGAAAAGGCCAATGTTGGTTTGGGCAACATCCCACAAGTCATAGACGGCTTAAAAGATACCGGATATCTGATTCCACTAAACAACAAAACCTATGTATGGGAAAACAGAAAGGCACTGTTGGAAAGATGGATAGCAGAATATGAAACAGGTTTACGGCCTAAGTTGGTAAAGGAAAGATATGCACTCAAGGGCAACTGGCAGGAAATCAATTTCGATCCCGCCAAAACTGTATGGGGAGGCGAACCGGCTGCCGATATACTTACGAATCATTTAAGGCCTGAAAAGTTTTTGATTTATACCCGGGAAAACCGCATAGATCTTATGAAGAACTACCGGCTTATGCCAGACAAAAATGGCGAAATAGAGGTGTTGGAGATGTTTTGGAAACCCAACGAGTTGAACACAGCACCACCATTATTGGTGTATGTCGATTTGATGCTGGAAGGCGGCAAGCGCAATAAAGAAACAGCCGAAAAAATTTATAATGAGCACATCCAACCAAACCTATAAAGAGTTAGCCATACCCTACTTCAAAGAAACGTTTGATTGTATAGATGAAGTGATGAAGGAATTACAGATTCCCTATTATCTGATAGGTGTAAGTGCCATTGCCCTGCAATTGCTGAAGGAAGGTATAAAGCCAAGCAGAGGTACCAAGGACATTGATTTTGCTGTAATGATTTCAAGCATTAATGAGTATGAGCAAATCAGTACCGCATTAGAAGCAAAAGGATTCAGCAAAGTAGCCGCTCCTTGGACTTTTTACTCCGATACGTTTAAGGTTGCCATTGATTTACTGCCCTTTGGCGAAATAGAAGAGAACTATACAGTTAATTTCAACGAACGATACACCGATTTGCATGTATTGGGTTTTCGTGAAGTAATGGAGGAAGCCGCCCCAGTGCAGATTGAAGAGAAAATTGCCAACATACCGCCATTACCCGGGATGGTGATATTAAAATTGATAGCTTGGAGCGATCGTCCTGAAGAACGGGAAGATGATCTTTCGGATATTTTAAAAATAATTCAACACTACTTCAATTTGAGGTGGGATGAAATTGTAGAACAACACTATGACACCTTAGATAATGAACCCTTTGACCAATTGCTGATTGCAGCAGAAGTACTGGGCAGAAATTCCAGATTGTATCTGCAAAAATCCGAAGCCATATCAGCAAGGGTACTGAAGGTGTTGGAAACCAATTTGAAAGATGCCTCCAAATCAGCTATTTCCAAAGAATGGGCAAGAAAATTGGATAAAGATATTGAGTATGCATTTGCCTTACTCGGTGCATTTCAAAAAGGAATAACGCATGAGATATAAAGGCAAGGCAAGTAAAATAGTAGGAGAAAAGGAAGTGTTCAGGCAACGCATTGCCTGGATACCCCCAAGCCGGCATTTGCCTGCCCTGCGATGCCCTGCCGCGAATTTGTAATTCGTACCCGCAGTAAACCGAATTTTTTGGTTCAAAAGGTTTTGGTCGCATATACTATGTTTGTTTGTAATCAGTTGTACAGCATATTCGTTGATCCCATTGGGGAGAGTCAAACTTTTTGGATGCGGCCCTACAGGCCTAACACCTAAACCATAAGCCCCAG
>CALAZZ010000134.1 GCA_937926515.1 uncultured Bacteroidales bacterium
TAAAGGTTCAATTGAGTTTGTTTACGAAAACACTGAATTTACAAGAGCGCCCTGGAGATATTGTGGCCGATATCATTCAAACACAGGATAGTGGCTTTATCTTTTTAGGCGCCATCTCTTCCGGTGACGGGGATGTGGACTGCTTCCACGGTACACCGGGAGATGGAGGCACCAATGATATGTGGGTAGTGAAGCTTGATGAAACAGGAGTAATTGAATGGCATCGTTGTTTGGGTGGCACGGGCTTTGATGTTCCACGATTCATCATGCCTATGCAGGATGGGGGCTATTTAGTGGGGGGCAATACAACATCCAGGAACGGCACAGTGGTTTGTAATGAATCGCTGCCTGGCACACACACAGTAATCCTGTACAAGCTGTCGCCGGAAGGCGAAATTGAATGGACCAAATGCCTCGGTAGCCAGGTGGACAACAGCCTGTTCTCCATACACATATTCTCCGACCACCATTTCCTGCTTGGCGCCACCACCCGCACCTGGGGTATGGATGTGGACTGCGACCTAAAAGGCCAAACCGATATCTGGATAGTTGAGATTCAGGACACCACGGTGGGGGTGCAGGAAATTCACCCATTGCAACTCATGCTTTTTCCCAACCCTGCTACCAGCGAAACCTGGCTGCAACTGCCCGAAAACACACCACTTGCACAGGCTCAAATAGAACTCTACAGCCCCACAGGCAGGTTGCTGTACAAGGCACAGCCAACAAGCTATTTCCATAAAATAGATGTGGCGCACTTGCCCAAAGGCTTGTATTTGGTGAGGGTTTGGGATGGTGAGCGGTGGCGAGCGGAGAAGTTGGTGAAGTAAATGGTTCACGGCTCCGTTTTGCGAAGCATCCGCTTCGCAACCCTATACTGTAGCATTTGCTACACAAGCAAAGTATTTTTATTTTCATTTGCTCTTTTGTTATCACCCCAAACCACCACCATAGCCATGCTAACTGTTGCAAGCTGAATAATTTAGAAACATTCTAAATTTCAACTCAAGTGGTTAGATGCTTATATTATTGGTATTAATAAGTGGCAACCCTCCTACAAACCAAATGCCAATGCCACAATTACCCGCATATACACCTGAGGTGACGAATAAGTATAGTCGTTTAATGAGTTTAATGTATTATCTTGTAATACAGCGCATTATCCCCACCCCCCCCCCCCCCCCCCCCCCCCCCCGCACTACAAGGTCTTTTTGTCATACTCAATAATTTCACAAGCAAGTCTAAACTTTTGTCAGATGTTTAGCTTGATCAAATACAGGTATGCTGTGTGCTTTTGCACAACGAAATATATTTTTTGGTTGGGGAAGAATAGGTTGATTAGGTTTTGGCCATCCTGAAAAAAGCACGATTGGGATGGCACATTAGGCATAAATCAACCGAATCGCCAGAAATAATGAAACCATTTATTTACCAATAAAAAACCAAAGAAGAATGAAGAATTTATTTTTATTAATTACAATAGCACTGCCGCTATGGGGCTTCCCTCAGATTTCCCATACCGTGCATTTCTCTTCCAACGATTTGCTAATTCAAAGTATTGTTGCAGCAGATAACAATACTTATAGTGAAATCCGTGTGGCAAATTTCAATTACAACAGTGAACCGGGAATGCCTGCATTACCGGTAAAACAAATAAAACTTGTCATACCAGAGGGAACAACCGTTGACAATATCTCAATCGCTAACAGTTCTAGTGAAAATTATCAATTGAATCACCTGGTTTATCCAAACCAATTTCCTGAAACAGGGTATTTGGTTGACGAATTTGCATCGCCGGATGCGGCTGTTTATTCCTCACAGGATGCATGGCCGGCTGAAAAAGTGAAACTCATTAGCCAGGATTATTTTGATGGCAATATCAATTTGATCACACTCCAAATCCGTCCGTTTGAATACTATCCCACCACAGGGGGACTTAATTTTTTGACTGAAATCACCATAGACATCACGCTATCCTCAAATTACCCAATGGGTATTTCCAATGTTCACAGATTGGCAAAAAACCAGAATATTTATGATGACATACTTTATCAAACTGTAGATAACCCTGATGATATTGGCAGGTATTCGAGTCCTAAAACAATGATTGACGAAATTCTCAGTTCAGGTCCGCTTCCATCCTATGAATATGTTATTGTAGCCCCATCCTATTTTGAAGAAGCTTTTGAAGATTTTATTGACTGGAAAACGAAAAAAGGAATAGATATAGGTGTGGTACATATCGAAGATGTTCTTAATACATACTTGGGAGACGAACTTTTCCCGGGTGATGAAATTTATGATGATGCCGGAAAACTCAGACATTATTTGTTTGATGCCTACCAGGATGGCACCACCTGGGCCTTGCTGGTAGGGGATGCCTCCGAAATACCCATCAGGTATGGAGGTTCCCCACTTAATGAAGTTTCAACGGATTTATATTTTACCAACTTCTCCGGCAATTGGAATGTAGATCATGATACAATTTATGGGTGTCCTAATTACGATGACCCCCACCTCGCACCAAGCATTTTTGTTGGGCGCTTGCTATGCTCTTCACCTGAGGACATCCTCAATTGGGTACATAAGGTTTTGATTTATGAAAAAAACCCGGGACAAGGGAGCAGGGCTTATTTAACAGAAGCTTTGCATGTGCAGGCTGATCAGATGCAAAGTAGTGATTGGGCAGGTGATATCGAGACAGATTTACCCATGTTTAACCATACAGTAATGGAGGAATACCCTTCTCATAACCATCCAAATCCAACCTTTCCCAAAGGTGCTGATGTGGTGGCTGAGTTAAACACCAATAACTATGGATTAATGAGTTGGCTTACCCATGGCGGAACAGGAGGACAAAACAGTGGGATCACGGTATTGAGTTCGGGCTTGAATAATGCCCCCCGATACAAGCTTGATGCAGAGGAGAGGTTTGATCATCATACTTCTGAGGCTGAAGATGGGGACGGCCTGGATAATCTTACCAATTACGACCACCCTTTTATAATCTATTCAACAGCCTGCAGCGTAAACCCATTCGATGTTACAAAAGCTATGGGTAATGATAGTGCACGCAATTGTGGTGAAAGTTTTACCGTAAATAATCTGGCCGGCGGCGTTGCATTCTTGGGACATACATTTGCTGGAGGCAATAACTCCATAAATATATACAGAGCATTTACCAATGCCATGGTCAATACACAGTACGCTGCACATCTCGGGAAACTACATTGGTGGTCGAAACTTGAATATGGGAAAATCAATGCTTACACATACGGCCATAACCTTATCGGCTGTCCGGAAATGCAGATGTGGACGGCTTCGCCACGTGATTTAACTGTCCAATTGGACCCTGAATATGTTTTCCTCAATCAATCCCAAGATATTGCAGTTAATATCGGAAATTTACTTGCTGGTGAACGCGCTGTTGTTGCACTGTACAAGGAAGGAGAGATCTTCTTGCAACAAGAAGCTTATGGCAATCAAAATCAACAAGCACAGGTTGTTTTTGAGGATATTGTTACCCAAACCTACGATGAAATTTATGTTACGATAACAGCCATGAACCACATCCCTTTCCATGAGCATCTGCCTGTAGCTACAGATTGCCAATACAATCCACAACCGCTCATCATTGATGAAGATGTGACCTGGGAAATGAACAAGTTTGTGAATCAAACCATTGAAATTGAGCCCGGAGCTGAACTAAGCGTGAAAAGCACCGTGTTTCTTGTTCCCGGCACCAACATAAAGGTGAAGCAAGGCGGCCACCTTGTTGTTGATGGTGGCAGAGTTACAAATGCCTGCGATCAATACTGGCACGGCATACAGGTATGGGGCAACAAACACGCCTCACAGTTTAAACTGCCCGGCCAGCTCAACCCCCAGGGAAAACTTACCCTTAAAAACGGCGCGGTGATCGAAAACGCCTTCAATGCCGTTACCCTGTGGAAACCCAACGACTGGAACACCACTGGCGGGATCGTGCAGGCCACCAACTCCACCTTCCTGAACAACAAACGCTCAGCCGAGTTTCTGTCGTACCAGAATTTCAATCCGATTGACACTACGGTACTGTTTGGCAATGCCAGTTATTTCAGAAATTGTACCTTTGAGGTAAATGATGATTATATGATCCCAAGCGACTTCGACTCGCATATCACCATGTGGGATGTGGATGGCATCAATCTTAAAGCCAACACCTTCCGCAACGAAATGACCGAGGCTTCCGCCAGGGGCAATGGCGTTTTTACCATCGATGCCAACTACAAGGTAGAGCCCCGATGCAGCCAGCCCGAGGTCCCCTGCCCCGAACCCTATATCGAACCCAATGTGTTTAGCAATCTGGATGCGGGTATTTATGCCACTAACTCCAGGACCTCGAAAACCATTTTTGTGGACCAGGCTATCTTTTCCGGCAACGGCTATGGCATAGTATTAAATGCCGTAAACAATGCCACCGTTATCCGCAGCATGTTCCAAATTGACACCTTTGGCAAGGAGGGTTTTGCCTGTAGCGGCACTTTTGGTGTGGGCATCGACATCACCAACAGCAACGGCTACATCATAGAGGAAAACCATTTCAGCAGCCGCTCCGACCCTTCTGCCTCCGATTTGATCGGGGTAAGGGTATATAATGCCACAGATTTCGAATTAGACCCCAACGACATCTACAACAACAGCTTCAACGCCCTCAGCCGCGCCAACCTGGCCGAAGGAAAGAACTATATAACGCAGAGTTCCGAGCAAGGCCTCCTGTACCAATGCAATACCAATACCGAAAATTACTATGATTTCTATTTTGTGGGAGATGGCGTTGCCGGGCACCAGGGCAGCGGGTCAAGGGCAGCCGGAAACAGCTTTACCCAAATACCCAATCCCCTTGGGCCGCCCCGTCACATCAACAACCTGGCCATCAACCATGTGGATTACTATCACACTTCAGACACACTGGAAGTGCCCTCGCTCATATCCTCGAACGTAACACCCCATCTGGTTTCCTTTGCCCACGACTGTGCTTCCAGCTTTGGCGGTGGTGGAGGCCAGATCGATACCAGGGGGCTCACAGCCGAACAGCAGCAGTTTTATGAGCAGGAACTCAGCGAAAGCCAAAACACGTACAGCAATGTAAGCAATTTGTACGAATCTCTGCTCGACGGTGGCAATACCGAAGCCGTACAAGCCGATATTGCCATGGCCTGGCCGGAGGATATGTGGGAGCTGCGGGCCGAACTCCTGGGCCTTTCGCCTCACCTTAGCAAGGAAGTACTGGTTTCCGCCTCCAACCGCACCGATGTATTGCCAGAAAGCATTATCTTTGAGGTGCTGTCCGCCAATCCCGACGAACTCAAAAAGAAAGCGCTGATGGAACATCTCGAAAACAAGGACAATCCGCTTCCGGATTATATGATTGAGATTTTGGAAAGCCTCACAGGCAATATCACCTACAAAACCATTTTGCAGGGCCAGATGGCCTATCATGGCAGCAAGCAGGCCCGCGCTGCCGGCATACTGCTGCGCGATATGCTGAACGACAGCATCCGGGATGAGGAAGCCATACGCGGCTTTTTGGCTGCCAGGCTAAGCCTGCCTATGGACATGCAACTGGTGGATGCCTTCCTGGAAAGCGGCGAAACCGCCGATGCCCTGGCCCTGGCCGCCATGCTGCCCCAGCTGTACAACCTCACGGGGGATGCCCTGGTCGAACATGGCCGCTTTATGGAGCTGAAACAACTGCAGGCCGGCCTGTACAACCAGCAGCGCAACATTTTCCAATTGACAGAAGCCGAAAAAGCGCAATTAGAAGGCCTCGTAGCCGAAAGCACCGGTCTGGCCGGCATGCAGGCACGCAACATCCTGGCCTTTGTGTATGGCTATGATTATTGCGACTGCCCGTCCGAAGTGGAAGAAGGCCTGAAAGCCAAACCGGCCGCCACACCGCCCTTGCACAAGTTGCACGAACCGCAGATTGAAGCCCACCCCAACCCCGCCAGCACCTGGGTGAGTTTTGATTACCAGCTTGCCGGTATGGCTGAAACCGCACTGCTGGAAATAACCGACACACAGGGACGGCAGCTGCACCGAGTTGAACTGAGCAACAAGCAAGGCCAATATGTGTGGGACACACGCCAGGTGAGCCCCGGGCTCTACTACTATACCCTGAAAACTAAACAGGCCTCTAAAACAGGAAAGCTTGTAATTGAGCATTAATATCTAAGTACCTCAACAGCATGGATGACACCATCCATGCTGTTGTTTAATAAATGAATAAAATGAAAGTAAAAGTTTTATATGCAATATTCCTGCTTTTTACAATACAATTAAATGCCCAGCAGTTTGAGATTATTTTCCAGCAATGTTACGGGGGGTCAGATTGGGATGGTTCTAAAACAATTTTACCTTATAATAATGGATTCTACCTGTTCGGGAATACATCCTCCAATGATGGCGATGTATCCTTTAATTATGGAAAGACCGATTATTGGTTATTTCAAACTGATGAAAATGGTCAGATCATCTGGGAAAAGACCTACGGTGGCAGTGATGAGGACTACCCCTCCAATATGCTTCCTACCCCCGACGGGGGCTTTATGCTATTTGGGCATACCTACTCCACCGATGGCGATGTGGTTGGCAACCACGGCGATGGCGACTGGTGGTTAGTGAAAACCGACAGCCTGGGCCATATCCTCTGGAGCCGCTGCTACGGAGGCTCGCACAAAGAAACCGCCTCCCAGCTGATTTATGCCCATGAGGGCGGTTATGTGATGACCGGCAAAACCGGCTCGGTGGATGGCGACATCAGCCACAACAACGGCATGTACGATGTGTGGGTGGTGAAGGTAGACTGGGAAGGCGAGATTATTTGGGAAAGAGCTTTTGGGGGCAGTAGGAATGATTGGGGAAATAGTATTTCCACTACCGCAGATGGGGGTTATATAGTAGTAGGGGGGGCTAGTTCCCATGATGGCGATGTTTATTGCCCGGATGCAATTCCCAGTGAGGGGAATAATGCCTGGGTAATCAAATTGGATGGTGAAGGGCAATTAGAATGGCAAAATTGTTATGGAGGCTCATCTTATGACGTAGTGGTTGACATCATGCAAACTTCAAATGGAGGCTATATTTTTCTTGGCATGACCGACTCAGGTGATGGGGATGCAGACTGCATCCACGGCAGCCCGGGGGATGCCCTGGCCAGAGACATGTGGGTAGTTAAGCTGGATGAAACAGGCGAGATAGAATGGCACCGCTGCCTGGGGGGTACGAGCGCAGATTCGCCAAGAATTTTAAGGCCCATGAACGATGGCGGATACCTGGTGGGCGGCAATACCCAATCAAGGGACGGCACGGTGGTTTGCAATGAGTCGCTGCCCGGCACCCATACAGTAATCCTGTACAAGCTGTCAGCCGATGGTGAAATTGAATGGACCGAGTGCTTTGGCAGCCAGGTGGATAACTATCTGCTTTCCATACATATATTCTCTGATTACCACTACCTGCTGGGCGCCACCACCCGCACCTGGGGCATGGATGTGGACTGCGACCTGAAAGGCGAAACCGACATCTGGATTGTAGAAATACAGGATACCACCATGGTAGGCAAGCAAGAGGAACGCCTCCGGCCATGGCAGTTTCACCCCAACCCCGCCACCACCCAGGTCTGGCTGCAACTACCAGAAAATCTGCCACTACCCCCCATGCAAATCGAACTTTACAACCCAACAGGCAGGCTTCTGTACAAGGCACAGCCACAGGATTATTTCCATAAGATTGAGGTGGCGCACTTACCGAAGGGCTTGTATTTGATCAGGCTGTGGGATGGAGAAAGCTGGGTGACGGAGAAGTTGGTGGTGCGATAAATAATCATGCACAAGCAGGCAAAAATGGAATTTCCGCCTCCAACCGCACCGATGTATTGCCAGAAAGCATTATCTTTGAGGTGCTGTCCGCCAATCCCGACGAACTCAAAAAGAAAGCGCTGATGGAACATCTCGAAAACAAGGACAATCCGCTTCCGGATTATATGATTGAGATTTTGGAAAGCCTCACTGGCAATATTACCTACAAAACCATTTTGCAGGGCCAGATGGCCTATCATGGCAGCAAGGAGTCACGCGCTGCCGGCATACTGCTGCGCGACAAGCTGAACGACAG
>CALAZZ010000135.1 GCA_937926515.1 uncultured Bacteroidales bacterium
TAGAAGAGTCGATGTCCGAATCGGGTGTTTGCACAATGTTTGAGATGGCGGGTGGTTCATTTTCCTCACTGATTCCATAAATGATTATGTCGTCGAGATATAACCTTGACGTGCCTCCGGGAACAGGATCGGGCAAAGCAATTTGAAATTTCAATCGCACTTGACTGAATTCTCCTGTGGGACTTATGTGGTAGGTATTATTTGTAGGTGAGGTTTCCAAAGCGAATAGCTCTTCACCCTGGTAATTGTCACCACCATCAATGGAGTGGGAGACCAGGACATTCAAGCCCAAAGCGTTTTTTGCCGTGAACTCCACTTTGGTCACATTCGGCAGGTCAAAATCCATAAAAGTATACCCGATGTTTTCTGTTGCGGAGGTGTACCAGCGCATCTGCATGGATTGGCCTCCACTAATAGGCGAAGTGGTTGAGGCCGTTCCGTAAAAAGTGCCCCACTGTAGCCCAATTGGACCATCAAGCTTGATGTCAGTGTTGTTGTAAGTTGTGCCGGCAGTGAACCCTTCTTCACTTTCAAAACCGGTGGTATAGATCACTGTTTCCTGACTCCATACTTCAGCTCCGGCAAGAAATATAGCCAGGATAATAAAAATGGTAACTAATTTTTTCATAATCTGTAAATTATCATGTTCTTATTAATTGATTATCTGAATGATATAAATATATTAATGGAACTTCAGTTCATTAATCGAAGAGTTTTAGTATTTGAATCATGTTTTGTTTGAAGCATGGTATGTGCAAAGTACGTGTTTCGGATACAGAGCCATATTAAGTAAAAGTTAATTTTATTCAACATAGAATGCTTATCTGAAATGAATCTTTGATGTTGATACATTGTTTTGAGTGGTAATCTTTACCAGGTAGAGGCCTTGGTTCAATGATGGGTTGAATGAGATGTGGTTAGTAAAATTGAACTGGTCACTAAAGACAAGTTGCCCGGCCAGGTTATAGATATCCACCTGTGTTGAATGTTCACCACCGAGCCGGATATGAAGAAATTCATTTGAAATATACACAAGTGGCTTACTTTCGTGGAATTCCTCCTGGCCTACCAACAATTTAATCTGTATATCACTCAGGCTTAGTTGGGTACGTGGTCCGCTGTTGCCTTCAACATGATAATACTTCCAGAGCAATTGGATATAGGGATATAAAAAATCATCAATAAAGGGATAGCTAACAAATGTTTGTTTATGACCATCAATATTTGTGATGTATTCCTGATTGTCAGCAAGGTCCATAAAGGGCCCATCAGTTCCGACACGGTACATCAAACGAATTGCGTAGACGCGTTCATTAGCCAGAATGGTGCCTCCTGTCCATGTAACTTCCCAAGAAGGACTTTTGCCTTCAGGAACGCCCAAGGCTAAAAGCAAGCCGCCAACATCGCGTCCTCTACCGGTATTGATAAATGAAATGCCTTCGTCACCCAATCCATTGATCCTGGTGCGTCCTGTATTGTTGTAAGGGAAGCCTATGGTAGCCTGATCATTGGTATGGTAATCATCATGGGGGATAAAGTAGGCGTAATCAAGAGGATCATCCAAATCCGGGTCTGATTTATCACTTTGCAGAAACATAATATGCTCCGGATAGCTGTATTCAGGTTCATTAGGGTCCCAAAAGTTAAACCTGAAGGTTGTATCAGGGTCAGCAAAATAGGACTGCAGGTCCAGTGGTTTGGGATATACCAACACCCGGAAAAAGGTTTCGACAGGTTCATTGTGCCCATCATGGGCCAGAATTGTAATTCGCGAATCACCACGTCTCAAGGGAGATATTGTAAGCATACTCCCACTGATATTTGCACTTGCAAGTGCGGGGTTGAGGCTTACAGTTTGAAAGCTTAAAGGATCATTTTCAGGGTCTGAGAATACCTCATCCAGGTCAATCGAAAATGGTTCACCTTCTTCGATCATACGTTGAAAAGGAATGGATTGTGTGATGACAGGCGGCAGGTTGTTGCCGCTGATCACCTCACCATCGAGTGTGATGTTGTTTAAGGTTACCCTGTCGCCTTCATCAATCCCCATATCGCTGCCAGCAAACCTGATACGCACTTTAAAATGCGGGTTGTTATTGGCCGGGCTGACAGATGAAAAATCAACCTGGTAAAGTTGATAGAATATACCCAGATCGAAACTTGATTGACTCAACCCATCTGTAGTCCAGCTGTTACCAGAAGGTTCTACATTATAATCTATGATCAGATGATCCGCAGCTCCTTCGTCAATGGCAGCAAATCGCAAATTTACATTTCTGAATCCGTTGGTGGGCATATGCAGGTAAATGGTGTTTTCGCCTGCACTTCCGGTAAAAGGTTGCTTAACTTGTATGGCCCGCATATTGGCATCTTCAAAAGGGATTCCATTATTTCCGGCAGGACGGTAATTGAGTGGGGTAGGGGCATTGCGACGTTCCAGGGATGCCTTGCGCCAATTGGCATGCTCGGGATCAAAAGGATAGCCTGTAAGGGCGGAGTGGTAACTGAGTAAGCCCTGGCCTGCGATTGAATAATGAGCATTAATTTCTTGCAGCGGTGTGTCGTTGGGCAAGCTGCCATCGAAAAGCCAAAAATGAATCAGATTGGTTTCAGCTGTGGACCCCATACTGAGCATCATAGAGCCTATGATTAACAACGCTTTGTAATGTAGTTTTGTTTGCCGCATGATCAATTGTTATTGCGTGTGAGAATAGTGCTTGATTTTATGTTTT
>CALAZZ010000136.1 GCA_937926515.1 uncultured Bacteroidales bacterium
GTGGTAACAGTTCTCCGGTGTTGAGGTAGTGTTTCACCTCCCTGAATATCCACGGATTGCCATAACTACCGCGAGCGATCATCAGGCCATCAACACTGTAGGTTTCTTTAAAGCGTTTGGCTGAGGGACCATCAAGCACATCTCCATTACCAAACACAGGGATTTCCATGCGTGGGTTTCCTTTCACCTCACCTATTAGTGTCCAGTCTGCCGGCACACTAGACCGGGTGGTACGAAGCCGCCCGTGAATGGTAATTGCCTGTATGCCTACATCTTGCAAACGTTCCGCTATTTCAACAATATCCTTTCGATCTTCATCATAGCCCAGCCTGGTCTTCACAGTTACTGGCAATTTCACTGCTTTGACTACTGCTTCAGTCATAGCCACCATCTTTGGAATGTTGTTCATAATTCCTGAACCGGCACCTTTGGATGCCACTTTCTTTACAGGACATCCATAATTGATGTCAATGATATCGGGATTGGCCCTTTCGGCGTATTTGGCTGCTTTCACCATTGAATCAATGTCGTGGCCAAATATTTGAATACCAATGGGCCTTTCGAATTCAGAAAAATCAAGTTTTTTCACGCTTTTTGAGGCATCGCGAATAAGGCCTTCGGACGAGATAAACTCAGTGTACATGATATCCGCTCCAAATAGCTTGCATACATACCGGAATGGCGGGTCGCTGACGTCCTCCATGGGAGCCAGTAGAATCGGAAAGTCTGCAATTTCAATTTGACCAATTCGCATCTGAACTGTTTTTCATTTCAAAAGGGCTGCAAAAATATTAAATTTGCCGCTTTTGATGGTATAAATTTACGCATCACATGACCAGAACACCTCTTTTTGCGCACACAAGCATAGCTTTTCAATTGTTTATCTTTCTGGGCTTATTGCTTATGGGGGCTTTGCTTAGTATGTTGAGTAGTCTGATACTCAGTATATTGTTGTTTGGTTTAAATTTTAATGAAGTGGGTGAGGCCATGCAAGCGGGAGGGCCCTTGGCGATGCAATCCGGAAGGCTGTTGCAGGTGGTCAGCCAGCTTGGCATCTTCATCATGCCTCCACTTGTGCTGGCACTTCTGGTTCATCCGTCTTTGAAGACATACCTGGGTTTTAATGGTAAGGCCAGGCCGGTACAATATGTTTTGTTTGTGCTGCTTATGTTCGCTTGCCTTCCGCTTATACATGAGCTGGCAGAATTGAACAAAAGCATCAGCCTTCCCGAATCTATGGCAGGAGTTGAAGCCTGGATGCACCGCAAGGAACATGAAGCAGCAGAGTTGACGGAATTTTTTCTGGGTGTTTCCACCTTCCAGGGATTGGCCTTTAATTTATTTATGATCGCTGTGCTGCCATCTGTCGGTGAGGAGCTTGTGTTCCGGTCGGTGCTACAACCTAAGTTGGGAAAATTGTTGCGAAATGCACATGTGGGAGTTATTATATCAGCCCTTTTGTTCAGCATGATGCACCTGCAGTTTTATGGGCTAATCCCACGTTTTGTATTGGGTTTGTTTCTTGGCTATGCATATCTGTGGACACGATCAATCTGGGTCCCGATGCTTATGCATTTTGTAAACAATGCTGCTGCTGTTATCGTTTTTTTCCTTGCCCATAACGGACATATCCCTGTCAGCATGGATGATTTTGGAGGAGGAGGAGGAACAACTATACTTGTTTTAAGCATTGCCTTTTGCCTTGCGATCCTGTGGGCGTCCTTTTTGTTCAGTTATAAAAAGGAACCACAAAGTTTGCATTAGCGTGCCAGCCATGGTGTCGGATCAATGATCTGCCTGTTTTTCCACAATTGAAAATGCACCTCTGTTTTTGATTCAATGGTGTTGGTGTGGATCTTACCCAGTGCTTCCTTGGTATTCAACTGATCGCCTCGTTTTACAAAAACCTGGTCGAGGTTGGTATAAACGGTAAAATAGTCCCCATGCCTTACAATGACCGCATGGTTGGATTGTGTGATGCGATTAACACTTACAACCAGTCCTTCGAAAACTACACGGGCTTCGCTGCCAGCGGTGGTGGAAATGTCGATGCCGTTGTTTTTGACGGTTACTTTCTTCAAAACGGGATGTGGTTGCTCGCCAAAACGGGATGAAATAATCCCCCTTTCAACCGGCCAGGGTAATTTGCCTCTGTTATCTTCAAATGCAGCAGATAAAGCTTCTTCTTCGGGTGTGAGGCGCATGAGTTTGTCATCTTTAACAGGCTTTTCGCCCGCTCTTTCGCGGGCCAACCTCAATTCCTCAGCAATGATGGCTTCTATGGCACGCTGCAGTCGCTGTGCTTCGCGTTCCTTTTCACGAAGTTGCTGTCGTAATTGGGCTTCTTTTTGTGAAAGCTGTTGGATCGTTTGGTCGATCTGACTCCTTTCGTTGGTCAAACTGGCTTGCTGCTCGCGCTCATTGGCCAGCAGGGATGCTTTCTCAGCACGGTCGCTTTCCAGATGAGTAAGCTCTTGTTTGAGTTTATCTTGTGTTTGTTCAATCTTTTGTATCTGTGATTGCCTGAAAGCAGCATATTGCTGAAAGTATTTCATCCTTTGGTAAGCCTGGTTGAAGTCAGCTGATGAGAACAAAAACATCAATTTGCTGTAGGCATTTCTATTCTTGTAAGCGAAGGAGATCATTTTGGCATATTCCTCACGTAATGTTTTCAATTCGCGTTGCAGTCGTGTCTTTTCATTTTCGCGATTGGCAATTTGTAAATCAAGCTGATGCAACTGGCTTTGAATATTGGCCAACAATGCCTGTCGTTGCCGGATTTTGGCATTCAGCATATTCAGCTCGCTCATCGTTGATTCCCTGCTCTGTCGGGTTTCATCCAGCAGTCTCGATGTGAATGCGATTTCCTGTTCGATCTGCTTTTTGTTGTTTTCCAATTCGACGCGTTTATCCTGTGCCATGATCAAGGTGGCAATCAACATCATGATGAGTGTTGTAAAGTGGTGTTTATGCGGAAAAATATTCTTCAAGGTATTGGATTTTGTTCTAATCTTGAGAACCGATCAGGTATCCTGAATGGAAAAGATTGCGTTGCATTGAATTCCATGCGTGAGAAATCAATTTCAAGCCATATCTTCCTGTCAGCTTGCAAGTCAAAGCTTATGCGTGATGGAAAAAGTTTGTCATCAGCAGCAACAAAATGCCTGTATTCGGCCTGAAGGCGCTTGTTCTCCTCACCCACTTCGCGCAGGTTCACACGTGTGATCTTAAAATTATCAGGATTCAACCAAATGTTTTGAATAAAAATACTTTGAGTTTCGTCTTGCTTAAGGTCGCGCTTGAGTTTTGTGCGTCCGGTAGTAGAAAGGCGGTACTCCATGGCATCTATTGAAGCCCTGAAGGATTTGTTCTCATAAAATGAAAAATCATTTCCTATGAGCAGGGACTGGATCATATCGAAGTCGATGGTGGTTTGTAGAAAAGTATTAAGTAATTGATAATCCCCCTCAAAATACACCCGGTCAAGTCTGTTCATGAACTTGATCGAGTCAACAGTGATCAACAGACGTGCCACTTCCAGCCCCAAAGCAGGGAAAAAGGACACCCAGATTACGCTGTCCTTTTGCATGCGTAGCTGGGCACGAAAATCTGTCTTGTGCTTATCATTGATAAATGTGACGCTGGCGCGTGCATTAAACCAGTCAAAATCAATCTGATTTTCAATAAGCTTATCGAGTAAATAATCTTCCCCGTATTCCTTGATGGGTTTCTTGATGATGCTTCTTTTTGTTTTGCACGATTGCAGAACAAAGAAACCAAGCAACACCATGGCAAGCAGTGTGGTCAAAGTCAGCCTATTCATACAGCACACCTTCGCTAACTTTACGATCAATAAACTCTGATGCTTCACCTGCAGCCTGGGCTTTTCGCCAATAGATGAGTGCTTCATCCTTATGACCTAATTTAAAAAGTACATCCCCATAGTGTTCAAAGATCACACCATTTCCATCGGTTTGCTGCTCCAGGGCCTTTTCAATCCAAATTAGTGCTTCATCGTACTGCCCTAATTTATACATGATCCAGCCATAGGTATCGAGGTAGGCCGCCACCTCCGGACTTTGTTCAATGGCTTTTCGCGACATCTCTTCGGCTTTTTCAAGGTTTTCTTCCCTCAGCGACAGGTAATAGGCATAATTATTAAGCACGTTAACATTTAATGGGTTTATTACCAACGCCTTATGATAAGCCTGGTCCGAGGCCAGATGATTTCCCAGCTTTTGCTGTATGTCGCCTAACAAGCCAAAAAATTCACCCAGCAGCCTGTCGTTACCAACTACGAAACGGCGGCCTGTTTCGGCCAGCTTAAGTGCTTCATGGCTTTTATCTTTCTGGTATTTGGCCACGGCAGTAAAGTAATAAGGTATAGGTTGCTCCGGAAACAGTTTATTGGCGCGCAATCCATATTCTTCAAGCATCTCGAAGTCGAGAAGCTGAATGTTGGCAAAAAGCAGATTTTCCCATACAACATACACACTGCTGTCAATTTCAATTGACTGAACAAATGATTGCCTGGCCAACTCAAAATTTTCTTCACGGTAATGCACTTCTGCCATCATATGATGTGCCCTTGCACTTTCGGGATGGGTATCGACCAGTGCCCGAACTAATCTATGAGTTTTCGTTTCAAGCTCAGGCTCTTCATCTGCGCCACGTAACCAAAGCAGCAGGATCTGAATCTTGGTGTCAACATCGAGAAAAATATTCTCAAAAGCCAGCAAGAGCTCTTCAAAGGCTTTGTCCTTGTCTCCTGTATTCAAATAATATTCTGATAATGAGATGTGAATATAGGGATCGTCAGGGTCCAATTCCTTGATTCTTTCATAAGTTTCAAGGGCTTTATCAATAGGGCCATAGTTCATGTAGAGCCTGGCCAACATCTCAAGGTAACGAGGCTCAAATGGATAAGCCTCAACCAGTTTTTGTATTTCAGCAATGGCATTGGCAGGCTGTTCCATGGCCAGGTATATGCTATGCTTTTGCAAGCTCAGAAGCTCGTTGACGCCGACCTGCCTTTCAATCTCTTCATAGATCTGAAGCGCATCCTTGAACTTTCCCTGTAGAATAAGCGCCTGGGATAGCTCACTGTAATATTCGGGGTTTTCAGGATGCATTTCAATCAGCTTATAAAACACTTCGCCATAGGCATTGTAGTCTCCTATGTGTTTATATATCTGTGCAATGCGAACCAGATACCAGCTGTTCTCAGGCTCCATAGAAACCGCTTTTTCCATGAGTTCAAGCGATTTATTGATGTTGCCGGCATTGGCATTCAACTCGGCCAGCTCGTACATCGAAGCATGATCATTGGGGTTGGCCTCGAGGGCCTGCTCAAAAAGTGATATGGCTTTATCCGTGTTTCCAGCCAGCCTTTCGCGGACTCCATCAGCAAAAAGCTTGGCATTGCGACGCTTATTCTCAGAGCTAACTTCTTCCTGTACTTCCTTTGCTTTACGCCTTGAAGTCTTCTCCTGGGCGTAACTTCCAATTCCTGTCAGCAAAAACAAGCCTAATATGGTAGTAATAAATATTTTCATGCTTTGTAATTCATTATTCCTTTCAACCTAATTGGTTGTAATCACCTATGTTATATGTATTAAATTGGCCTGTTGTTGTAGTGAAATTACCAATAATACTGTTTTCGATCAGTTTGTTTTCAATCACTGCATTTTCTTGTATGATGGAGTTTCGAATAATTGCATTTTGTATAACGCTGTTTTTTCCTATGGAAACATACGGCCCTATAACGGATTGTGAAATTTTAACACCATTGGGGATATGACAGGGTTCGATGATGATGGCATCCTCAAAATCTGCTGTGATCACATCTGTTTGGTTTTTCTTGTAATCAAGCACATGCCTATGGGTATCGAGCACTGCCTCCCTATTACCACAATCCATCCACCGGTCTACTATTTCGGTTTGAAACGCAAGCCCTTTGTTTATCATGTTTTGTAGGGCATCTGTTATACCATATTCCCCGCTTGTTTTAATCTGTTGGTCCAGCAAATACTTCAATTCACCAGCTAAGTTATCACCATCACGGAAATAATAAATACCAATAATTGCAAGGTCAGAAACAAATGAGGCAGGTTTTTCATGAAATTTCACTATTGATCCATTTTCAGCACGTTCGACCACGCCAAACTGTTCAGGATTCTCCACATTTGAAACCCAGATCACAGCCTCCTTTTCTGTATCCAGCTCAAATCCGGCCTTGAAAAGTGTGTCAGCGTAAGCAATCATTACTTTTCCATTAAGTAAAGATCCGGCACATAATATGGCATGTGCCGTACCCAGGGCGTCGTCCTGATAGTGGATGCTTCCACGTGCACCAACAGCTTCTGCAATTGCCAAAAGCTGTTGCTCCGTATTCTCACCGAAATGTCCGGTCACAAATCCGATTTCATCAATTTTTTCGGGAATGATTGCAGCAATGTCTTCTACAAGGTGCTGCACTATAGGCTTCCCGGCTATAGGTAAAAGCGGTTTGGGTGTTGTGAGTGTTTGCGGTCGTAACCTTTTTCCGAGGCCGGCCATGGGAATGATGATGTTCATATGCTATATTTCAGGTTTTCGTAATGAGACTTGTGCGATAAGCATAAATGTAACCGGTTCAAATGTACGATTTACTGTCGTGATCTTACTATACTCATTTTTTATTTTCCGGTATGGCCAAAGCCACCACTGCCTCGCGCAGTTTGCGATAGCTGGTTCACCTGAACCAAATCTGCCCTGACATGAGAGGTGATTATCATTTGTGCGATGCGATCTCCATTATTTATGATAAACTCATCATTGGACAGATTGACCAAAATGACCTTGATTTCACCCCTATAGTCTGCATCAATGGTGCCGGGTGAATTTAGCACGGTAATGCCGTTCTTGATGGCCAGGCCACTGCGCGGCCTCACCTGAGCTTCGTAACCGATTGGTAATTCAATAAAAAGTCCGGTTGGTACCAATACCCGCTGCATCGGTTTTAGCACCATACTTGTGCTTAGACTGGCCCTGAGGTCCATACCGGCAGAGGCTTCCGTTTCATAAACTGGTAGTTGGTTGGAGGAGGCATTCACAATCTTGACTTGCATACAGATTATTTTACGATATAAACCGCAAAAATAGACAATCTGCCTTCATTGGAGAAATATCAGCTTCATGCTTGCATATTTCATTAAGTTTCAGACTGGCTGAAAGATGGCAGTTGCCTCTTCCGGATTTTCAGGTATTTTTTATATTACTTCGCTGTCAGCCTGATTGCATGGGACTATGCGTTCTGATGAAATGCTGTATTTCTGACAAGAAAGTGCCTTAAACGTATTTGTCCCCCTTTTCCACTTTAATGTCATTTACAAACTGCCTGATCTGCTGTTCATCATCTTTGCGACAAACAAGCAAAGCATTGTCCTCTTCCACCACAATAAAATCGGTTAAGCCTTGTAACACAACAAGTTTATCGTTAGGCATGTTTACAATACATCCTTTACTGTCATAGGTGATTACGTTGCTCCCAACCACCGCGTTGTTGTTTTCATCTTTATTGCGGATGTCGTAAAGTGAGCCCCATGTGCCCAGATCACTCCAGCCAAAGTCAACAGACATCACATACACATTCGTGGCCTTTTCCATAATTCCATAGTCAATGGATATATTGCGGCATAACGAATAGGTTTGCTTAATAAAATCACTTTCTTCGGCTGTGCCAAATTTGCCTTTTCCTTCTTTGAATAACTCATTCACTTCGGGAAGATGCTGGTCAAAAGACTGATTAATTGATTTCAGCGACCAAATAAAAATACCGGAGTTCCAAAGGAAATCGCCGCTTGCCAAAAAAGTTTCAGCGAGCTCCACATTTGGTTTCTCTGTAAAGGTCTTAACCTTTTTTAGCTTTGGAAGGTCCTTGAGAATGGTATCTTCTTTAAATTGGATGTACCCATATCCTGTATCAGGCCTGCTTGGTTCGATGCCCAATGTGATGAGCCAGTCATGCCGGGCCGCGACTTTCATGCTGTCAAGAACATTTCTTAAAAACACCTCTTCGTTCAGTATGATATGGTCTGAGGGTGCCACTATGATGGTGGCATCAGGGTTTTTTTCCTGGATGACATGATTGGCATAGGCGATGCATGGAGCCGTGTTTCGCCTGGCCGGTTCGCATAGCACCTGGGAGGCATCAATAGTGGGCAGCTGTTCCAAAACCTGGTCGCGGTAAATGCCGTTGGTTACAATATAGATCTGGTTTTCAGGACAAATCTTTTTGAGCCTGTCGAAGGTCATCTGGAGCAAGGTCTTGCCAATACCTAATATGTCAATAAACTGTTTTGGACGGGAGGTTTTACTCATGGGCCAGAAGCGAGCCCCTATGCCTCCGGCCATGATCACACAATAGTGATTGTTACTTATTTCCATTATAATGGTTTTGATACATAAATTTCAATTACTGACAAATTTAATCCAAAATCATTTACGAAGACGGCTGCCTGCGTTAATCAATCTTAAACCATGTCATGATCCGATATTATACAGCAGGTACAGCCATGTAATTTGCTGCTTTTCCATACTTTTGCTTGTATGAAACGAATTGCAGTTTTTGCATCAGGCAGTGGGACCAATATGCGCAACATCGCTGATTTTTTCTACAATCATCCTGATGTTGAGGTGAGCCTGCTTGTATGCAATAAACAAGGTGCAGGTGTATTAAAGCATGCACAACATTTTCAGATTCCTGTTATTATGGTTGACAGAACTCGTTTTTATGAATCCGATGATTTGCTACATGTTCTGCAAGGCAGAAATATCAATCTGATCGTTTTAGCCGGCTTTTTATGGTTAATTCCTGAAAGAATAATCAATGCGTTCCCGGATAGGATCATCAATATTCATCCGGCATTGCTGCCCGGCTTTGGAGGTAAAGGGATGTATGGCGAAAAGGTACACCGTGCTGTGATAGATGCTAAAGCGCCCTATTCAGGCATCACCATACACTATGTCAATGCACATTATGATGAAGGAGCCATCATTTTTCAGAAAAAGGTGAAAGTGGATCCACATGACACGCCTGCATCACTGGCAGACAAAATTCATGGGCTGGAATACAAGCACTATCCTGATGTGATTGAAAGACTTCTTGAACAGCTTGATTGAAGTAAGATCTGAGGATTGCACTTCGGTATAGTTCGGCACCCTTCGACCTGACTCAGCGCGAGTGCTCAGCCCAAAAAAATTTGCACCAGCCAGGGAAGTTTTTCCAATCAAAATTATCCTCCTAAATTCAATTAATTTTATATTTTCTTATCAGAAAGGAAGGAATTTTAACTAATTTTACAAAAACCAGTGGAAGTATCGTCTGGATATAATGATCTGGGCGAGAAGGTGCAGTTGTCAACTTTCTTTATGAATTTTGATCATGAAAAAACCATCAAATCTCATCTATGGTGTAAACGACAAGCTTCCAATTATTAATAATTTTTTTTTGGGCCTCCAGCATGTCATGGTTATTTTCATCTCCATGATTTTTCCTGTCTTGATCGTTACAGAGTTGGGAGATTCCATTTCAGACCATACTGCCAGAAGCTTTGTGAGCCTGACAATGATTGCTGCCGGTATAGTCACTATTCTGCAATCTTTTAAAAAAGGCCCCATTGGATCTGGATACCTATGCCCTTCACTTGCAGGGCCATCGTATTACAGCGCTTCATTGTTAGCTGTGCAAACGGGAGGACTTTCATTACTTTTTGGATTGACCGGTGTGGTTGGATTAATAGAATCGGCTTTCTCAAGATTTATGCATAAGCTTCGCTTTCTCTTTCCGCCTGAAGTCACCGGCGTGGTTGTATCTCTGGTAGGGATAACTGTTATTCCAATAGCGGTGAATCAGTTTTTCGGGCTTGACCATGACGATACGGTTAGTATGCCAAAAGAGGTTGGTGTTGCTATTATCAGCCTTGGCACCATGGTAATGCTGAATGTTTTTTCGAAAGGGAAATTAAAGCTATTCTGCACCTTGATTGGAATAATCACAGGATATATACTTTCTTATTTTACAGGTATCATACCAGAGCCTGCATTTCAACAAGTGAGGGATGCCACTTACTTTTATTTGCCATATATTGAAGGGATGAGATGGAGTTTTGATGCTTCTCTTTTGATTCCATTTGCTATTGCAGCACTTTGTTCAACACTAAAAACAGTTGGAGATATCGCTGCCTGTCAAAGAATCAATGATCCTAACTGGTATCGCCCTGAGATGAAATCCATCTCCAGAGGTATACTCGCCGATGGTTTGGGAGGGATTATTCCCGCATTAATAGGTGGTTTTGGGCAGTCGACATCTTCATCAAATGTAGGATTATCCTTAGCCACTGGAGCTACAAGTCGTCGTATCGCTTATTCAATAGGAATCATCCTCATATTTTTAGCCCTCTTCCCCAAATTCGCAAACATTTTTCTAATCATGCCCAAGCCTGTCATGGGTGCCACATTGATCTTCTCTGTCAGCTTCATGATCATCCAAGGATTGCAAATCATCATGTCGCGCATGATGGATGCAAGAAGAACTTTTACTGTCGGAATATCCTTAATTCTGGGACTAAGTGCAGATATGACACCGGGAATCTATGAAAACATCCAACCATGGTTACAACCCGTATTCAGTTCCTCACTTTCATTGGGCGCTGTTACTGCTGTAGTTTTAAATCTACTTATGCGAATAGGGGTTTCAAAGCAAAAATCCCTGATAATAACCCCAAAAGAGGATTACACAGCACAAATATTCAACTTCATGGAAAAGCAAGGAGCTGAATGGGGAGCCAGAAGGGAAATCATTTTTAATGTAGCCTCTGCCATGAGCGAATTTTCGGAAACGGTTTTTATGATGAAATTGTCGCAAAGCGATATCTCAATGGTGGTAATTTTTGATGAAATGAACCTGGATGTTGATATTTCATACACAGGAGATCCTTTTGAATTTACTGATGATATACCTTCCAAAGAAGATTTGGCTACTAAAGAAAAAGCCCTGGTAGGCCTATCCGGATATATGATAAAAAAATATACCGACAAAACGACTATAAAGGTTATAGATGATCAGGTTAAAGTTAAATTACATTTTGATCATTAATTCACAAACTTCAGAAAATGAGAATATTTATTGAAGATTTTTCTGATTATACAATCATTAAGTTGAAAGGTAGGCTTAATGTACTTTCATCCGATGAATTTTACGATAGAGTCGTTGAGAAGTACAATCAAGGCACCTATCATTATATTCTCGACCTTTCTGAACTTGAATACATCAGCAGCTGTGGAATAAGGATCCTGTATATATTGTTAAATAAACTAGGCGAACACGATGGTCGATTGGTTATTGGGGCTCCAAATAAAGATCTATTACAGATTTTTGAGCTTATCAATTTGTCCTTTCATTTTACCATTGTTGATACCATCGAAGAGGCAATCGTCAAAATTAAATAACCGATTCTATTCACAATTGCAGCTTACATCTGTTTTAATAATACAGGATTTCCAATGATTGGCTGAACCGGCTTAAAATGTGGCGCATAATCTCAAAAGATTGATCATTATCAATGAAATAATAAAGATTGGTCTACAATACAAGCTGTGACTGCAGGCTAAAAAAAATAAACGGATGGAATTACAAAGCTACCCGCAAAGAGGGTGACTTAATTTACAATCAGCTTCTCAGTTTGGGAGCCTTCATCTGAAAGAATATTCACGAAATACACACCCTTTTCCAGATTAGAAATGTCCATGCTGATTAGTTGTTGCCTGGCTTCAATCTGCAAAATGCTCAGCACACGACCATGCATGTCAGAAATTGTGATGCTGGCATCTGTATTGGTATAGACCGGGATCTGAATAGATGTATTAGTGGGATTAGGGTATATACTTCCCATGAGTCGACTGCTCATCGGTTTAATCTCATTACTGCCTGTTTCAATATCCATTACAGTGATTGTCACATCATCAAAGTAAAACCCGTCGCCTGTCACATAACCATCGGATTGCAGTATAAATGCCAAACGGAGACCATGGCCGGCAAAGCTTGAAATATCAACTTCTTCCAACACCCAGTCTGAGGTGCCATCATACAATGGTTGACCAGGTAATTGGTTACCACTACCCAATCTGGTGTATTTGCCTTCGAGTGGTATCCAGCCAATTGTGCCGTCGGTGCTGGCCAATAATTGAACGAAATCGTAGCCGGGCTCAATATCCCATTTTGCCATGAAGTTCAGAACAGCAAAATCCGTGTTCCCGAGATCCACAGGGTCAATCAGCACAATAGGGTTATATTCATTGTTTTGGTAATTGCCATTGGGTGAGTCAGTGATCGAACCTGGTGGTGAATAATAGTCGTTGAATGTAACATTCCACTTGTTTGAATGCCAATTGTCCATGGTATTGCAATCGTCAAAGAAAACTATTGATGTGATACCATAATATTTAGTAATGGTATCCGATTGCATAAATGTGCCATTGTCAAGATGCAATGCAAAGGTAAAGGGAGTGCCGCTTGTTAAAGCCGGATCAAGTTCAATAAAAATGGAATCATTTACACTTTCAAGTATTTCGAGGTAACCGATATCAACAGGACTGTTTGTTGAAATGATGTGCTCGTCCAGGGGCTCAATGCTGATGGTCCATTCCTGTGTTTCTCCAAATCCAAGTCGTTTGAGCTCAAAATCAAGGTAAAATTCATGCTCACTTACGATGACCGGGCTGTATTCGGTCAGCTGGCCATAGTTACCCGAAAGGAATCCGGCAAGGAAGTTTGGCAGCTGGTTTTCCTGACACAAAGGGATTATTCTGCTGATTGGTGGCCAAAAACCATCACTAGAGGATCCCACCTCTGGAGTATAGGCAAAAATGGCTTCTTTGGTATCCTGCTCACCATACATCCAATCGTCGGAGCCACCATTCGTGGCATAGATGGTTGTAGAGCCAGGGCCGTAGGTATAGTTATTATCCTGTGTCATGAGTACAGCATGGGCATTAAAAATCTCATCATCAGGGCAGGTTTCAGGGGTATATCCCCATGGATATAGCCATAGATTGCTGTATGAGTGGTAGTTAAGTGCAATCTGAAAGTCGTAGGTTTCGCAGAACATTCTGATGTTGTCTGTTTCAGGCTCGCTAAACGGGCCGGGGCCACGATAGGTATCAGAACTGGGACTTGGTGAAGAGCCGTTGTTATCAATCCCCCACATATAACCAAAGTTGCGGTTGAGGTCAACACCCCAGCTGCCACCATTATTGCGTCTGTTTTTGCGCCACATGCCACCGCCACCTGGGGAGTTATTTTCATTATGCACATAGCCATCCGGGTTGACCACAGGTATAAAGTATAATTCGTAATGATCCACAAGGTTCTTAATTTCCTGATTGTGCTCATAGTTTTCGAGCAGATGCAGCATAAAATAAAACATCTGTTGCACGCCAATGCCCTCACGCGCATGAATCAGTGAAGTGTACAACACCTTGGGTTTTTCCTGCTCAATATCCGGGTCATCACTGATGCGCACCCACCACACTGGCCTGTCCTGGTGTGAATTTACTTCGCTTATGGGCTGCCTTTCCGAAATGAATTCAGGCCATTCTTCACGCATAAAATCAAGTTTATCCAATATTTGTTGATAGGTATAAAAACCTCCCATAGTACCTAATTCCCAGTTTTCGGGCACAGGATACCGGTCTCCCAGGTCTCGTATAATTTCATAATCTCTTTCAGCTTCATATCTGGTCTGGTACCAAGCAGTCATATCAGGGATAAGTACTTCAAAAGCAATGTTTGCCTCCTCCAACAGCAGCTGATCATATTCACTGATCTCGGCCTCGATAAACAACCCTGGTTTATACAGGCTGTTGCCAAGATCGATACCCAGTGCTTTAAGCTGAGCGATATCGGTTTTTTGAAGTGATACACGAACACGGGCATAGCTTTCCTGTGCATTGATCTCAGAAAATGAAAATGCCAACAATAAAAAAAGTATTAAATGTTTCATCTTATATAAAGGTGGTTTGAACAAGGGGATAAAGGTACAAAAATATGAATCATTCGCCTGTTTTCTTACTTCCATTTGAGCGAATGGATGAATTGCCTGATGTCCTGCTTCAGAAAATCGATCACAGGAGAAAGGGAGTCGTTATTTGGCCGGATGTTGAAATAAAGTGCCCCTCTAAGAAAATGATTGGTGCTGTCAGTCAGGTAAAACTGTACAGGCGATGCCGCTCCCTTGCCTGATATTTGATACATCAAACCAAAAATTCGTTTTTCGTGGTTTATGATCAAACTATCGTTGATTCCACTCGCTTTGAGCAGGTGTTGCATGAGCATGTTACGTGAATCTTCAACATATTGTGAGAGATTGTGCTCAACTGGCTTGTAGCTGATATGCAGGCTTCCTTTGAATTCGGGGAATTCGATATTGATCCAGTCTGCTTCGTCGGCCGTGAATATTTGTGTTACCACTTCGGCATAAACAGGGTATTCAAAAACATAATTTTGTAATGAATCGTATCGAAGGTATTCTTTTTCCGGCAAATCAATCCTGATATAACCCTTGGGCTTAGGCGTATAGTTTTGTTCGCAAGCTATAAGTAAAACAATGCTTGAGAACAATAAAGCAAAACGGAAGGACTTAGTCATGTTCAGCTTTTTTTTGGGGCAGCAATTTTGTGGCCTTTACTTGCTTAATACGCCTTGTATCGGCATCTGCAATTTCAAAACGAAAATTCAGGCAATTAATTTCAGCACCTGACTCAGGAATACTGCCTTCAAGCTCAAGTATCAGGCCGGCAAGGGTATCTGAATCTCCTTGTACTTTCTCGAAATAATACTCATCAATATCCATTACCTTACAAAAATCGATCAAATTTGTTTGAGCTTCAAACAGGTAGGTGTTGTCATCAATCATTTTGTAAAACGTAATTTCAGCTTCCTTATCAAATTCATCATTAATATCGCCAATAATTTCTTCGATGATGTCTTCGAGTGTGAGCAATCCTGATGTGCCCCCATATTCATCAACCACAATGGCGAGGTGTATTTTCTTTTCACGAAATTCCTGCATC
Organism: uncultured Bacteroidales bacterium; assembly: GCA_937926515.1. Classification (GTDB taxonomy): domain Bacteria; phylum Bacteroidota; class Bacteroidia; order Bacteroidales; family F082; genus CALAZZ01. The sequence continues at coordinate 15,112 of CALAZZ010000136.1, forward strand.
AGGTCGTTAATTTTTTTGTTCTCAGGAACAAAAAATGCGGGCCTGATGAGGTTTTTCCATTCGAAGTCAGTGTTGTCAATAAAGGGCAGAAGGTCCTTGATGTAAAGAATACCCATCACCTTATCAAAACTGCCCTCATATACAGGTATGCGCGAAAATCCACTGTTCAGAATGGTATCCAGCACCGATTTTAAATCCTGGTTTATTTCAACTGCTGTAATTTTCACTCTCGATTTCATGATGCTGCGCACCTCCTTCTCGCTAAAGGTAGCGATGCCTTTTAGCATTTTCTTTTCCTCCGGAGGTGTACTCTCATCCGAGGTGATATCAATGGCAGCCGAAAGGTCGCTCATAGAAATATTATGGGATCTTCGTATCAGCCTGTTATCGATGAAGGCTGTTGATTTTACTAATGGCAAACTGATCGGCTTAAATATAAAGATCAGCATCTTGAGCGAACGGGCCATAAAACGTGCAAGTGGTTGTGGGAACTTGTTTGCCATCACCTTGGGGATGATCTCACCTACAAGCAATATGAGAGAGGTAATAACAACAACCTGAATAATAAATGTGAGGACAGGATTGCCATGCTGGCTCACGATCATGGTACTGATAAAAGTCGACAATATAATGATGGCTACATTTACCAGGTTATTGACAATCAATATGGTTGCAAGCAGCTGTTTGGGCTTTTCACGCAACTCCAGCACCAGCTTATTCACTTCGCTTTCACTGGTGCGCAAGTCTTTTAGATCATTTGGCTTGAGTGAAAAATAAGCTGTTTCGCTACCTGAAATCAAGGCTGAACTGATCAATAATACAATCAGCAGGATCAGGCTTATCAAGAACTCAGAAATGCTACCTGCTGCCAAATTATTTAGCAGTATCATAAGCAAACTCGCAGCAGGGTCAGGATCTGGATTATCCAATACGGTCAAGTTTAGAATTCTCGGTACAAAAATAGAAAATAAACTTCAGCTAATCAAGCCTGTATTTCATCTCAAAATGGTAAGTCGTCCTCTGGGGTTACCTCCGGCGCCGGTGATTCGCCATTATGATCTGTCTGTTTGGTCTCGGTTTGTGATGGTGGTTCGCCACGTGTGTCAGCAGTCATGGAGGATCCGCTTTTGGAGATCAGGTTCAATTTATCAGCTACTATTTCGGTGATATAACGCGTATTGCCCTGATTATCCTGGTATTGCCGGGTTTTGATTTTACCTTCCACGAATAACAGGTCACCTTTAATATAATTGCGCCTGCCTTCAGCCACATCATTTGCCAGGTTGCCCCAGGCTACAATATTATGCCATTCCGTTTGATCTTGCCAGTTACCTTCGCGATCGCGATAGCGTTCACTTGTTGCTAGCGAAACCGTCATTTTTTTTCCACCATTGTCAAATGTGATCACCTCGGGGTCTTTTCCCAGGCGCCCTATCAGCATTACTTTATTCAATCCAGCCATTTTTATTGTTTTTAATTTTGTTGATAAATTACATAATATGCTTGCTGTCAAGCAAAAACCTTTCTATAAGCTTTGGAATTGGATAGTTTTCCAATTGTTTTTGATCAACCAAAAATACATTTTTTTTGCTCAAAACATCAAATGCAGAGGTGTGAATAATATGAAAAACTGCATGTATGTGCTGGTGTGTCAGTTTGTGTTTATAGGTTTGAGAGCTGCTTATGAGTTTCCAGTTTTTCTGATCAAATAATTTCTTCCACTCAGCTGTGCCGGCAATTGATCCAAAATTTTCAGGCCCGATTGTTTCAATCATCGGAAAATCATATAAACCACGCCAGATGTCATTTTTAGTGCGGTGATGAATATAGATGCCTTTGCTTCCATTTTCAACCCTAATTACCAAGTAATTAAAATAACGGTTTCGATTGTTTCTCTTTGACTGTTTAACGGGTAACTTATCTACCTTGTTGTTGGTAAAGGCTTTGCAATGGGTATTAAATATGCACTGAATACAATCGGGGTTTTTGGGGACGCATTGCAAGGCACCAAATTCCATCATAGCTTGATTGAAAGTACCAGGATGTTGTGATCTAATCAGATCTGTAGCCAAGGTTTGAAACGTTTTTTTACCTGAGCCACTGTCAATAGGGGTGCTTATACCATAAAACCTGGAAAGCACACGGTACACATTACCATCGACAACTGCCTTGGGTTCATCACCGCAGATCGAACTGATGGCAGCAGCAGTATATGGCCCAATACCTTTTAGTTTTATTAAGGTATTGTAGTCGGTGGGGAAAAGGCCATCATATTGATCCACCACCACTCTTGCCGTTGCATGCAGGTTGCGTGCACGGCTGTAATAGCCCAAACCTTGCCACATTTTCAGGACCTCTTGAGGTTGGGCGGCTGCCATATCAATTACGCCGGGCCATTTTTTTATAAAGCGGTTAAAATAGTCAAGTCCCTGATCGACACGTGTTTGTTGTAAAATGATCTCGGACAGCCAAACTACGTAAGGATCAGCGGTTTGCCTCCAGGGTAATGGGCGTTTATTTTGTTGATACCAATGTATTAAACGGGATTGAAAATCGATATTCAAAATAGAAAATATTTATTCAGAGAACTTTATGAATTAAAAAAAATCAAAATAATATGGCTGATTAAAAAAAAATTCTAACTTTGCCCTTCCAAATAAAAATCTAATTTTTAATCATTTAAAAACGTTAAAGATATGACAAAAGCTGAAATCGTAGCAGAAATTGCTAACAAGACAGGAGTAGAGAAAGTTGCTGTGCAAGCAGTAGTTGAATCTTTCATGGAAAGTGTTAAGAAATCTATGATGAACGGTGAGAACGTTTATCTCAGGGGATTCGGAAGCTTCACCATCAAAAGAAGAGCTGAGAAAACAGGAAGAAATATTTCCAAGAATACAACCATCATTATTCCTGCACACAATATTCCTGCGTTTAAACCAGCTAAAACCTTTGTAAACCAGGTTAAAAATAACGTTAAGTAATTTACCGATTTACGTTTTAACTAAAGAAAATCATTATGCCAAGCGGGAAAAAGAGAAAAAGACACAAGATGGCAACTCACAAGCGCAAAAAACGCTTGAGGAAAAACAGACACAAGAAGAAATAATCAATCTTGATGTCCTATAAAATTGAGTAACACAATGTCGCGTAAAACACCTGTGGCATTGTGTTATTCAGTTTAATGACAATTAGACTCCAGCCTAAAATTATCAATTGGAACTCTCGTTGGGTTTCAAATAAATTTACAAAACATAAACAGTGAATAGGGAATTAATTATCGATTCTCGTGCTTCGGAGGTTGACATTGTTTTATTGGAGGATAAGCTTCTTGTAGAACTTCACAAAGAAAAGACAAATAATAACTATGCCGTAGGCGATGTTTATCTGGGTCGTGTAAAAAAGATCATGCCCGGACTGAATGCCGCTTTCGTTGATGTTGGTTATGAGAAAGATGCATTTTTGCATTATCTTGACTTAGGCCCACAGGTTCGATCGTTGATCAAATATACCAAGCTGGCTCAAAGTGGCAGGCCTGTGCCAATCAATGCGGAAAATTTCAAACTGGAACCCGATATTGAGAAAACAGGAAAGATTACACAGGTGCTCACAACAGGCATGCAAGTGCTTGTACAGATTGCCAAGGAACCCATCTCAACCAAAGGCCCTCGAATTTCATCCGAAATTTCGTTTGCCGGCCGGTTTCTTGTGCTGGTACCTTTCTCGAGCCGGATTTCGATTTCGCAAAAAATTCGCAGCAGCGAAGAGCGAAATCGGTTAAAAAGACTTATTCAAAGCATCAGGCCCAATAATTTCGGTGTCATCATCAGGACTGTAGCCGAAAACAAAAAGGTAGCCGAACTGGATGCTGATTTGAAGAACCTGTTGGAAAAATGGGAAAAGATAAGCGCTAAGCTAAACAATGCCAAAGCGCCGCTAAAGGTGGTCAGCGAGCTTGACCGCACCTCGGCCATATTGCGCGACCTGCTCAATGAATCTTTCAATCATGTGCATGTCAATGACCTGCCATTATTTGACGAGATAAAAAGTTTTATTACCACCATCGCACCCCAAAAGGTGGACATTGTGAAACTTTATAAAGGCAAAGCGCCCATCTTCGAATATTTTGGCATTGATAAGCAGATCAAAAGTCTTTTCGGAAAAACAGTTACTATAAGAAGTGGTGTATACCTCATAATTGAACATACCGAAGCCATGCACGTGATCGACGTAAACAGTGGTCATCGTGTGAACAAAGAGAATAGCCAGGAAGAAAATGCCCTGGACGTCAACCTGGAGGCGGCAAGTGAAATTGCCCGCCAACTGCGCCTGCGCGACATGGGAGGAATTATCGTGGTCGATTTTATTGATATGCACGATAGTAAAAACCGACGAACCCTTTACCAAAAGCTAAAGGACGAAATGGCGCGCGATCATGCCAAACATACCATTTTACCTCCCAGTAAATTTGGATTGGTACAGATCACCCGACAACGAGTGCGGCCTGAAATGAATGTTGAAATACTTGAAAAATGTCCTGTTTGTGATGGCACAGGCAAGATCAAACCAAGTATAATTTTTGTTGATGAAATTGAGAATAACCTGAAATACCTCCTGCTTGATCAGAATGAGAAATCAATCACTCTGGCTGTGCATCCTTATATTCATGCATACCTCACCAAAGGAGTAATTTCGCGTCGCAGGAAATGGATATGGAAATATAAAAAGCCAATCCACCTGAAACCAATGGCCAACTACCATTTGCTCGAATACAGGTTTTTCAATAAAAACAACGATGAAATAAAAATATAAGACACACATTGACAATGTGCCTTTAAATTACACCTCCGTTCCCGCCAGTTGCATCAATGCTGATTGACGGGAATTTTTTAGGTTGAAAAAGAATTAATTTTGCATATATGGAAACAGTTTTAAGTGGCATACGTCCAACCGGAAACCTGCACCTGGGTAATTACTTTGGTGCTGTTCGTAACTTTCTGAAAATGCAGGAAACCAACAGGTGCTTCTTCTTCATTGCGGATTATCACTCATTAACTACACATCCCAACCCGGTTGACCTGCACGGCAATGTGAAACAGGTGCTTGCTGAGTACCTGGCAGCCGGCCTCGATCCTGAAAAAGCAACACTTTATGTGCAAAGTGATCTGCCTGAAACAGCTGAATTGTACTTATTCCTTAATATGAATGCCTATATGGGCGAACTCGAACGGGTAACTACATTTAAGGAAAAAGCACGCAAGCAACCGGAAAACATCAATGCCGGCTTGTTGACTTACCCCACCCTGATGGCAGCAGATATCATCATCCACCGTGCCGATAAGGTGCCTGTTGGGAAAGACCAGGAACAACACCTGGAAATGACCCGCACTTTTGCGCGCCGCTTCAACCGCATGTATAATAATGAGTATTTCCCCATTCCTTCAGCATTTAATTTTGGTGAAGAGCTCATTAAAATACCGGGACTTGACGGCAGCGGCAAGATGGGTAAATCAGAAGGCGAAGGGAATGCGATTTTCCTGGTTGATGATGCCAAAACCATTCGCAAGAAGGTTATGCGTGCCGTTACTGACAGTGGGCCCACCGAGCCAAACCAGCTGAAACCTGAGCCCATTCAAAACCTGTTCACCCTGCTCAAAGTGGTTTCACAGCCCGATGTAGTCGAATATTTTAATGTACAGTTTAACAATTGTACGATCAGGTATGGCGATCTGAAAAAGCAACTTGCAGAAGATATCATTACGTTTGTGGAGCCTCTTCGTGAAAGGATTTTACACATTGCATCCGATGAGGATTACCTGGGTAAGGTGGCCCGAATGGGTGCTGAAAAAGCACGTGAAAGTGCACGCAAAACCATTCGTGAGGTACGCGAAATTATTGGTTTTAGGCCCTTTTAACCGGAAAAACTGATCTTTGTTGAAATTTCCATAACCAAGGAAAGGATTATGTATGGGTAGACATATTGTTACGGCAAACGAAGCAGAACGGGTTGTGCTCGTGGGTCTGATCACTAAAATGCAAAGCAAAGAACAAGTTGATGAATATCTTGATGAACTTGCATTTTTAGTTGAAACAGCCGGTGGCGTGCCCATCAAACGCTTCATACAGTCACTGGACAAGCCCAACGTAAGAACATATGTCGGGAGCGGAAAGCTGGATGAGATCAGGCAGTATGTCAAGGCTGAAAGTGCTGATATTGTAATATTCGATGACGAACTGGGAGGATCTCAGATCAGGAATTTGGAAAAAGTGCTCGAATGCAAAATACTCGACCGCACAAATCTTATCCTGGATATTTTTGCAAAACGTGCCCGCACCTCACATGCCAAAACACAGGTTGAACTGGCACAATACCAATACCTGCTTCCGCGTCTGACCAGAATGTGGACCCACCTTGAACGCCAACGTGGGGGCATTGGCCTCAGAGGTCCCGGTGAAACCGAAATCGAAACAGACCGCCGTATCATCCGTGATAAGATCAGCCTGCTAAAAAAACGACTGGAAGAGATTGACAAGCAGCAAACCACACAGCGAAAAAACAGGGGTCAACTGATAAGGGTGGCTTTGGTTGGATATACCAATGTAGGCAAATCGACCATTATGAACCTGCTGAGTAAGTCAGATGTGTTTGCTGAGAATAAGCTTTTTGCCACCCTGGATACCACTGTTCGCAAAGTGGTGGTTGATAATTTACCGTTTTTACTCTCTGATACAGTGGGTTTCATCCGAAAATTACCCCATGGGTTGATCGAGTCATTTAAGTCAACACTGGATGAGGTCAGGGAATCAGACATCCTGCTGCACGTGGTCGATATCTCTCACCCTGAGTTTGAGGCTCAGATCGAAACCGTAAATCAAACCTTGTTGGAGATCAAAGCCGCAAATAAGAAAACCATTATGGTCTTCAATAAGATTGATGCCTATACCTATGATAAAAAGGAAGAGGACGACCTCACGCCTGTGACTGAGCGTAATTATTCACTTGAAGAGCTTAAAAAAAGCTGGATGGCAAATAACAACCTTCCCTGTATTTTCATTTCAGCCACAAAAAAAGAAAACTATCACGAGTTCAGGGAATTGCTTTATGATGAAATCAGGGATATGCATGCCATACGCTATCCCTATGATAATTTCCTTTACTGATTGCATTCACTATGTTCGAAAATGTACAGTAATCCCTTGTAAACGGACACCCATCGGAGTCTGGAACCGGAATGGTCTGCCCTAAGCCATAACAAATCAGCATTTTATTTTTTTTGGTATAAATTTAGATGCCTTTGCTCCTTATTGCTGTATGAATTGATACAGTGAACATTGAACAATATTTCCATGCAACTATCAAAATGATCTCAAGATGATAAAAAACTACTTGCTTAGCGCTTATCGTAATTTGTTAAAAACCAAGTTTTACTCTGCATTAAATATCCTGGGTCTGGGGTTGGGTTTTACGGCTATAATTTTTATCATGTTGTACCTGAAGAATGAAACAGGTTATGACCGGCATCATGATCAGCATCAGCGGATCTATCGGATACAGTCGGAATTTGCAATCAACGAAAACATCGACCGTTTTGCTGTGACTGCCTTGCCACTTGGTCCTGCATTTGAGCTAGAATTTCCGGAGGTGGAAAAAATGGTACGTTTTGCCAATATGAATGATATCCTGATCAGGTATGAAGGAAAGGAGTTTTACGAAAAAGATTTCTACTATGCTGATTCAACACTATTTGAGATATTCACGCATGAGTTTATTTATGGCAGTCCGGAAACGGCTCTTAATGAGATTGGTTCTGCAGTATTGACCGAGAGCATCGCTAAAAAATACTTTGGCGATGAAAATCCTGTCGGCCGGGTACTCGAAACAGGCGCAGGTTTTTCACTTAAAATCACAGGCGTGATCAAGGACTTGCCTGTTTCATCACATTTGCGTTTCAATGCTGTTGTTTCGTTGCTGACAGCTTTCAGAAACAATCCTGAGTTGATAAACAGCCTTGATCCAAATATGTTCTGGAATGTGAATGTGATGACTTATGTCATGCTTTATGAGGGCATGGATGTTTCTGCAATTTATGAGCGTTTTCCTATTCTTTATGATAAGTATATGAAAACCATCGGCGATCAGATTCATGCCACATTTGTACCTAAGCTCACTCCAATTGCAGATCTTCATTTGCAATCCGGTTATCAGGCAGACCTCCCTACCGGAAATAAATCCTATATCTACATTTTTGCTACTGTTGGGTTATTCATATTGCTGTTGGCATCAATAAATTATATGAATATGGCAACAGCACGATCGGTAAGACGGGCTCGTGAAGTGGGAATTCGTAAGGTTAGTGGTGCGCACCGTAGTCAACTTGTTTTTCAATTTATTACCGAATCATTACTTACAGTGTTCCTGGCCTTGATCATTGCACTTGTTTTGGCCCAGATTCTATTGCCTGAGTTTAATACATTGATCGATAAACAATTAAAAATTGACTTTTTCAATCAACCGTCATTTCTTGTCCAACTCTTAGTTCTGGCCGTGGTGGTCGGACTGATATCAGGAAGTTACCCGGCATTCTATCTCTCTTCATTTGAGCCGGTTAAGGTGATCAAGGGCACGGTGATGTCAGCAGGGCGAAAAAGTGGGGTGCTGCGTAAATTTTTGGTAGTATTTCAATTTTGGATCGCTATCGTCATGATCATTGGTACAATCGTAGTGAGTGAGCAGCTCCGGTTTATCAGATCTAAAGATCTGGGATTTAACAAGCATAACCTGGTATTTGTTCAGATGCAGGACACCAGCTTCAGAAACAAGCACGAAAGCTTTAAACATGCATTGCTTGAGAGCCCCTATATCTCAGGAGCATCCAATACGATGGGAATGATTGGGGTCAATATGTCGAAAATAGTAATGCGGGTTGAAACCGAAGATGGCTGGGCTGAGAAAGTACTGATGAACATATTAACTGATTTTGATTATCCAGAAGTTATGGGAATGAAAGTGGTTGAAGGCCGCAGCTTTGACCGAAATATGGCCACTGATTATGAGGAAGCAGTCCTGATCAACCAGACTGCCGCACGGCAGCTCGGCTGGACGGATTCACCCATCGGAAAAAGGATTCACTTCAATTTCAACCCTGAAGGCGAAGGCGGGCGAATGCTTCGCGTAATAGGCGTGTTAAATGACTTTCATGCCACCACGCTGCACAACGCTGTCGAGCCCTTTATGATTGCCATCAATCAGAATCCGGGCTTTTATATGGCCATACGTATTGATGCATCAAATCAACGTGAAGCACTCGGTCATATTGAAGATCAGTGGTATGCTTTTGGTGCCGGAAGGCCTTTCGACTATCGATTGCTGAACGAAACACTGGACCTCATGTATGAGAACGAAGAAAAAACAGCCAGGGTGTTTACTATGGCAGCAGTGCTTACCATTTTCATTGCTTTGCTTGGGCTGCTTGGCCTGTCATCATTCGTGGCTTAGCAGCGAAACAAGGAAATCGGTATTCGCAAAGTGCTCGGTGCCTCCGAAAGGGACCTTGCCACATTGCTTTATCGCAGTTTTCTTTGGCTGATATTGGCTGCCTTTGTTCTTGCAGCTCCTTTCGCCTGGTGGCAATTGAATAACTGGCTTGAATCCAATTTTGTATATCATATCGATATTGGATTGTATTCTTTCATCTGGGCTGGGGTTTTAGCATTGGTTGCCGGTATTGCTGCAGTTTCGTACCACCTCATAAAAGTGGTCACGAACAACCCGGTTGAGGCGATTCAATATGAGTAAACATGAACCTGTTCAGTCAATAATCTTGTTTTAATCATAGTTATC
>CALAZZ010000137.1 GCA_937926515.1 uncultured Bacteroidales bacterium
ATGCAGAACCCGATGGTCAGCCATCAATGGGTGCGGACGGCGATGATCTGAATAATCTCGATGATGAAGATGGGGTTGTCTTTACTTCTCAACTGATTGCAGGCCAAAGTGCAACCCTTGAAGTTACTGCCTCGATCGATGGATATCTGGATGTCTGGATTGATTATAATAAAAATGGAACCTGGCTGGATGCAGGTGAACATGTATTTATAACATTACCTGTTGCACAAGGTGTTAATGTACTAACTCTTCCTATTCCGGATTCTGCTATCTCAGGAGATACATATTCACGTTTCCGGTTCAGAACAAATGATATACCCATTGATTATTATGGTTATGTTTCTAATGGCGAAGTGGAGGATTACATCATCCATATCAATGTATATGGTGATGCAAACGGTGATGGTGTTATTGATGTGCTTGATGTAGTCAATGTTATAAACTATATCCTTGGTTCAGATCCTGATGAGTTCAACTTCTTTAATGCGGATGTGAATGGTGACGGAGAAGTAGATGTATTGGATGTCGTTATGATCATCAACCTTATTCTTGGTATTGAACCTTCAAAGCATGCTGTTGAATCGCAGCCAGCTGACATATTCCTTGGATATGATGCAGTGTACCTTGAAAGTGATGGGACTTTAGCCGGATTGCAATTTGAATTATTTGGTTTGGATTCCGATCAGATTGAAAACTTCATCTTGCCTGATGGCTATCAAATCATTTCCGGATACGATGGAGAAAAACTAACTGGCATAATATTCAATTCAACAAACAACAACATTCCCGAAGGACGAATTGAGCTATTTAAAATTAAAGCAGTCAATCAATCTTTTTGGGGTAAGGTTATTGCCGGAAACACCAATGGCGATCCTGTTGAAGTTAGAAAACACTATCTCTATCAGGATGATAAAATAGAGGTTTATCCTAATCCCAATCATGGAAACTTTGTAGTTGAATTGTTTATCGCTAATGAAGCTTCAATCCATATTGAACTCTGGGATATGATGGGAAAAAGTCATGGTGTCGTCTATCATGGTAAAATGGATGCGGGAAATCACATCCTGCAAAACAATCATGCACTAACACCTGGAATCTATTTCTTACGGATGGTCTTTGAAACCAGCCCAGATACCCAATCTATCCACACACGTTCCAAGAGGATCATAATTATGGAATAGTAAGAGGTATTATTTATTATTAATTACATGCTTTAGTAAGGAAGCCGGGACTGATCGTTCCGGCTTCTTTATTGTCTTGTTTTTGTCGAATAGCTAATGATTGCCATTCATGATTTATCAAGTTACTGACACCATGATCTCAAATCTCATTCTCAATCAGCATTAAGGTCATCTGTGCAACTTGATCCAAATTCAGAAACATATTGTTGAGCTAAAAAGTATTGACATTTAGCTTATAATGTTGTAATTTAGTGCTTTATTATCTAACCAAGACTAAATTATAATAACTAAGACGGCTATTTAATTACTGACCAAATAAAAGGCTCAAACACCTTTTTTCAAATGAAAAAAGTTATTATCCAAGACAACAATGATGGCCTTTTGACTGGAACCGATCAGGAGACCCTCCCCACACATTCAGTTTTGTGTTTCAACCCTACTAATTTTCAAATTATTTTAAGGAGACCACCAATGAATCATCATTACATACAACAAACCAATGAAAACAAAAACGAATCCATCCAGGAAATTATTTGTCGGGGCAGCCATTATTTGTTCTGCCTTGTTAGTAGGCTTGCCATTAAGATTGAGCAGCCAAGCCCTCGAAGTTGCACTTTTTGATGCTGATGGCAGTGGACAAGCCACAGCATTCCTCGATTGTCCACAACCTAATGGCACTTCAGATTTCAAATCTCATTCTGATGTCCCTTATTCTCAGAATGGTGTAACCTTCTGGGGTGAGCCTTACAGCTATCATTCAGGAAGATCATACACAGCAAAAGTATCTCCACCCTGCGGAAAAGTCAGTGCCAATAATTCCTCTTTTTGTCTTTTACAAGGAGATAACACACAGTTAATGACAATTATCTGGAACAACTGGTCCAAGGTAGCTGCATGGACTGAACCCCCTTACATGGCCAAAGCAATTAATGATTATTGGTTTCAGATCCACATTAGCATAAACCCGGGCGGTTCATACAATCTTGGTGATCCTGTGACTATTTATTTTGATTACGAGATCTTCGGAGCTGGATGGACTTATCATGAAAATCCCACACCAGAGGATAGTATTTCGACCATAAATTCATTCCATTTTAATGGAACAAACGTTCTGGCAAATAATTTTAACTTCACGAGTCCACCGGGTTCAAGGGGTATGAATAGCTTGGGATCTATTGGCTCATACAATGCATTTATAGGTGACACAATCAAACTGGAGTTTAATTCTCAACACTTGGCTACTATCTACTTTCAAGGTGCACCAGGTAATTATTGGCCTAATAAGGATAAAGCAACATGCACCCTATGGGGATTAATGACACTGTCTTTATCTCCTATTCCAACACCGCCTGAATATCCAAATACAAGCTTTGAATTTTCACTTGATATTGGCTCTGATGCTGAGCTAAGTGATCCATATCAAGATGGTAACGAGGTGTTTGATCCAGGGGACGCTTATAAAATGGGAGGTCCTTTTATGGCATTACCGATGGATGGTATTAAAAATGATGCCATCATATTTCTTAATGATCCCAACCCCGTGCCAGGTGACCTAACAACCAATGTTCCCTGCGGCTCAAGTGCTTTTGACCCTTTAGCTTATTTTAATTTGAATGGAATGGATAATATGCAACTTTCTTTGAGTGGCTTAAATTATGGCCCGGGGGAAGTGTCTATTCCATATTGGGATGATGAATTGGTTTTTCCAGCTACACATTTCCTTATTTCATACAATGATGACGGCCCGGAGAATTGGTCATACAATGCATATGGAACTGAATCAGTGCCAGTAAACTCGCTATCTCCAATGGCTTCTGACAGATATGGGAAAAGTACTCCTGCAAATGAAGTCATTGCTGTGGACCTGTTTCCATACCAGTTTCCTGCTTATCCCTTTACGGTTGACTCATTATGGGCTGAAGTGGACATTCATCCTAATATGGCCCCAAACCCTGATAATGAAGAATCTGATGATAATGACGTGAATGCACTTAATTACTTTCCAGATGAAGACAATCAGGGGATTTTTTACTTTACCTGTAATAGTGAAGCCACTTACTACGATGGCTCCGGTATTCCTTTAAACCCGGGCTCAATTTATCAGTTGCAAAGCCCAGGTAACTTCATTGTAGTTGTAAAGAATGACACACATTTAGGCCTGCCTAATGGAACTGATATAAATGCGTTTTCTTTTGGATGGGTTTGGGATACATTAGAGAACAGGCATGGTCTCGCGCTTCTCTTTAGCGTCGATATGGATGATTGGAATACACCACTTGATGAGTCAGGTGGTCTTGATCCAGCAATGATCTATTATTCATTTCTTGATGGAACACACGCTGAGTTTATGTCAGTTTCAATGGATGATAATATTGATGCCTTGACAATTGTTCCATATTCTTTTAATTATGCAACAACAACATCCATATTATCAGATTATGACTTCGGTGATGCGCCGGAAAGCTCATTGGCATACCCTGCAAATGGCGTTATTGGTCAATTTCCTACATGTATAAATGTCGGAGCCCCTGGAAGCTATATTCAGCATTCCAATTTCGGTGCTTTCTTTGGTCCAACGATTGATTTTGAGTTTGATGGAAATGCAGGGATGTGTCCTGTCTTTAATCCGAACCTCTATGATCAGGACGAATGCTTCAACGATGGTGATGCTGGATTGCTTATCCCCGGTGCTTTCACAATTATTGGTAATATAGGACAAGAAACCGTTGCACCTTGCCCGGGTTCTATGCCGACAGCACTTGGAGCAGGGTGTTCGCAAGCAATCTGGGGCACACACATTGATATCCATGTTCAAAACTTTATGCCCAACCAAACAACAGGCTTCGTTAATGTTTTGGTCGATTGGGATCAAAATGGAATTTGGTCTGGAGCTGCACCCTGTCCATCAGGTCCGGCAGCAGAGCATGTGCTGGTTAATTTTCCAATACCTAATGGATTTTCAGGGCCATTATCAGCCCTACAACCACCACCTTTTTTGATTGGTCCATTTAACGATTATGTTTGGGCAAGGTTTTCCATTACCGAAATCCCTGTCACTTTACCTTGGGATGGCTCCGGATTTTTTGAAGATGGTGAAACAGAAGATTATCTTCTAGAAGTCTTACCCTCTATTCCGACTGATGAACTAGACTTCGGCGATGCTCCTGACGGCCCATACCCGACGCTGATGGCAAATAACGGCGCCCACCACCTGATCGATGGCATCACCTTTATGGGATTGCTCATTGACGGGGAGCCTGACGGACAGCCCTCACCCATGGCCGATGGGGACGATTTGAACAACCTGGCTGATGAAGATGGTGTCGTCTTTGCCACACCCATGCTACAGGGACAGGTGGCCACCGTACATGTGACGGCCAACAGCACCTGCCTGCTCAATGCCTGGATCGATTTCGACCAGGTGAATGCCTGGACAGGCCCCGCAGAGCATATCTTCGTGAACCAGCCGCTTATCCCGGGACTCAATGTGCTTAACTTCAATGTGCCTGCCACAGCCATACCGGGGCCCACCTACGCCCGCTTCAGGGTGAACCAGAACGGGGGCATCGGCTATATGGGTTATGGCTTCGAAGGGGAGGTGGAAGACTATATGGTTGAGATCGAAGA
>CALAZZ010000138.1 GCA_937926515.1 uncultured Bacteroidales bacterium
AGAAAGAAGAAAAATGGATTTTATGTCCTTTTGTTTTGGCAAAAGGACGATCTGCAGGCTGGCGGAGTAAAGACAGCCATACCGAAAGCTTCAACAGTATGTCCAAAGGTTTTTTTGGATTTTCTTATTCCAACAAAGCCTCGGCATAGGATTCGGCCCAGCGGATGATCAAATCCCTTTGTTCCATGCTCAGTCTGGCGTCCGCATGAATAACCTTATAAATGGGCAGCGGCATGGTTTCTTCGCTCACCTCTTCGGCGATATCGGCCAGCAGCTTCAGCTGGTCTCTTAATGACAGACTTCCCCATGTACTGAAATCAAGCTCGTTGCGTCCTTCCCTGATGTCTTTGGCCACCAACCATGAAGTGGGTGCCAGAGAGGCATACCAGGGATAGTTGACGTATTGCGAGTGACAATCATAACAGGCATTTTTAAGATGAACACCGACTTTATCCGGGATATCAGCGATTTCAAAAATATCCAGGCCCTTCACCGGTTTATTGCCGGGCATATCATTGGGGATGAACTGGATCAGCACAAAAGCAAGCAGCAGGGCAATCCAAACGTTCCTGAATTTTTTTTTCATCAGTCCTGCTATTTTAGAAGTGCGTCGGCAGTATTGTCGGCCCAGGCCTTTAAATTTTCAGCCTCTTCTGCTGTCAGTGCTTTGTCGGGATATTTGTCGAGAAATTTTTGTGGTGGCATATCACCGCTTTCTACCACTTCCACGATTTTGCCAAGGGCAGCAACCAGTTTGGCTTTTGACAACTCGTGCATCTGATCAATCAACAGTTTCTTTTTGGCTTTGTCTGAAGTGGCATCCACATTGTGGCAGCCAAAACAGGATTTGTCGATAATGGTTTGAATATCCTCCTGAATCACAAATGTTTCTTCTGAATTCGACATCGATTTTTCGGGATGCACATCAGCCTGAAAAGCGGTCAATAGCAAAAAAGCAATAGCTGTCACGGCGGCCATCGACAGCATCATTATACTTTGTTTTCTCATGTTGGTATAAGTTTGGTGAATATTTCCGCACAAAGATATATTTTCAAATCAAAAACAGGGTGAAAATTAATTTTTCAGGTGGAGGGAGACGAAGGCAGTTTGGTTCAAGATTCAAGATTCAAAGATTGCTGTTTGTTGGCAGTTGGTCACGACAATAGGAGAGTGGTTGGCGAAAGGCAGACGCTTCTGCCCTATTTGACCAAACCATACAGCCTGAAAAAACATGATCCGGCACCCTGTTGTTTGTGTCAATCGCATATTGTTTATTGACTTTTACATTTTGATGGGATCATTTATTTGAGAACCATATATATTCAGTGATGTCGTTAGTATTAAGAAAATCGATGAATTCAATTTGATTGCAATTTGGATCACGGATGAAGTACCCATCATTTGTATCAAAGCCTATAACAACGGCATGCGAATTTGGTGAAACCGGGAATAAAACCATTGCAAGTCCGCCTTCCATTTTCAAATTATCTCGCAGTTGATCTCTGTCATTTTCAGGAATATGTCCAAACTTAATTGCATCTTTACCTTTGATTTTGCAATAATTTTTTGTTGCGAGTGCATCTGTATCGTGCAGGTTAGCGATATAGTTAAAACCTCTGATGTCACCATTGCTGCGACAATATTCATGATATTTCTCAGAAATCATGTCTTCTACTACTTTTTGCCGGTCATTCCCATGAGTTGTGGTTAACTGGGTTTTGATTTTTTTAGAAAATCCTGGAAACTGCTTTATTACTTTGGGATAGATGTCTTTGTGAGTAATTATATTCTTCGAAAAGTAATTAATAATGATACTGTAGGACGCGAACATGCAAATGTTGCCAGCCTGTTGATAGCTTGTATTGATTTTCTTAGCTTCTATCATAATAGTTTATAAATTAATGTTTTAATACTCCTTGTTTGTGCTATTCTACAGATTAGATGTGTTACTTCTAAGGTTGTCCATTTTTAATTGGGGTTTTTCAATAGATTTAGAAAAGCGATCCCTTTGGATGTAATCCTGTACTTCTGTCTGGAGCTTTTTGGTTTTTCCGGACTAGTCCATTCTATCAAACCATCTTCTCTTAGTTTATTTACAATGGTATACAACTGACCTGAAATTGATTTTTGCCCCAGCGCTTCTGAAAGTTCTTTTGTTGACGAGGTTCTTTCTTTTACCAACTTTAATACTTTCCCATACAATGACTCGTGCTGTAACTCCTGCTGCAGCTCGTGCTGTAACTCCTGCTGCAACTCCTGCTGCAACTCCTGCTGTAACTCCTGCTGTAACTCCTGCTGTAACTCCTGCTGTAACTCCTGCTGTAACTCCTGCTCCTGTTGGTAGTTTTTCTTTAAGAATACCACCCGAAAAGACAATCCAGGTTCTTTCCACTGAAACTCTATTTCAGGATATTGCTGTAATTCATCTGCTATCAGTTTTAAGCCATTTCCCCATTGCTCGATTATGCCAAGCCGTTTGAAGACAGGTGCCAGAATTTTGTTGCGAATATCAGACTGGCCGGCAAGCATTTCACTATAATCAACTGTTGGCGGTAGGGTTCCTGGGCTGGTAATTTCAATCTTGTCGTCAAAAATGGCGATTTTAATATCCTTTCCGGTGAGCGAGTAATCGCGGTGGATCACTGCATTGCGAATTGCTTCGCGTATGGCAATTACCGGATATTCCCAGCGGTCGTTTCTGTAAACACCTGTATAGTCGGTGGAGCCTTCTGAAATGTGTCGAAGTACGAACTTATAGGCTTGCTCTGGCTGTAAAGCAAGGCTCACATTGATGGCTTTCTGGTCAATGAAATTTCCGGGCGCAGTTCCCTTGAACCTTGCACATTCAACCTTTGCATAAGGGAAGAGTTGTAGTCGCAACTCATCATCCGATAAGAGAATCAACGCGTTGGTTGGAAGATTTTTATTTTGTTCGGTGCGGAAAAGCTCCAGTTTCTTTAAAGCCTGACGCATAAGTTCTTCACCCGTTTTCTCCTGGAAAAATTCTTTAAACGAAGCTATGTTGACCTGATCAATGGTTTTGGTAAAAACCAGTTCACTGTCGAAGGAAATATTTTGCCTTTGCCTCTTGAGTTCTTCAATGATTTCACGGGAAGCCAGACGATTGCTCGAGCCAACTCGTATATAAGTGCCTTCTTCGATGGTTGACTGCTTAAGATGATAAGGTGGTGCGCTACCCTTAAATATGAGTACTTGTATGATTGATTTGCCATCATGACGTAAAAAGGATATCTCCGGGAGAATTACCGGTTCGCATAAATCATGAATGATGTTGCTGATCCTTTCTTCCGTCTTAAATAAGAGGTTTTCATCAATTCCGATAACCTGACGGGGAGTATCCTGGATTCCCACGTAGATCGTGCCGCCCGCATCATTTGCAAACGCAATAGCCGTTTTGGCAATATCAGTGCGCGAAGTGATTTCGCGTTTAAACTCCAGTTTGCGTCCTTCAAGTTGTTGCAGTATTTGGCTGATTTTTGACATTACGTTATGAATGGTTAAGTTACTGATTAAACAAATCCCCATACCCCACCTCCGGTTATTTGGCTTTGGGGGTTGATGGCGATGGCTTCTTGTAAGTTTTATTCTTTATGCTCAAATCCCCCTGGCACTCCTCCCACACCTCCTTCAGGCGTTTTAGATGCGCTTCCATGTCCCAGGTGGGGCGGAGGCGGTCGTAGGCGGCGAGGACGAGGCGGCGGGTGCGGTATTCGCCGTGGCGGCGGATTTCTTTTGCTTTTAGCACGCGGATGGTTTCGTCGTGGGAATACGGGCCGTGCACATCCTGTGGATCTAAGATGCAGCGCAGCTTATCGCGTTCGAGGCTGTAGGGCAGGGCGTACCAGATATAGCGTTCGGCGCGGAGCAGGGCGCGGCGATCTTCGTCCCATTTGAAAGGGGGCAGCGGACAGATGCCGTTTTTCTTAGGTTCCCTGGCAATGAGATCATTCAGGTACCAAGGTAAGAAATCCCTGTAACTTGTTTTCAGTCCATGTGCCAGGTCGAAGCCGTTGCCGATTAGAATGAGTTTGTTCATTAGAAAAGTATTTTATTGCTTGTTTTTAATCTCAACTCATGGTTGCCAAAGTGAATGGTGTGTAAACCGTTGAGGAATTGTTTTTTGATTACTCTTTTTCCGTCCACATATACACCTTGGTATGATTCAAGATCATACAGCCACACATTCGAGCTTTGATTTACAATTACAAAATGGCGGCGACTCACGGCATTACCTGAAAAAAAAGCATAATGGTTTTGATCATAGCCTTCGCGGCCAAAGGAAATAATATGATTATCATCTTCAAACTCCATCTCCTTGTAGTAAATCACCACAGTATTTGTGGATTGGCGGATGTTTTTGAAACTGTTTTCGTGAAACAATAATTTGTCAGCAAGAAAAGGTTTCTCGTCAATTTGCCAACATATTTGGTCGTTGTTTTTAAAAACCTCGCTATTGTACCATATGAAATCAGTAGCCCTTTTTTTGATGCCTTTAATCCTTTCAAGTTTATTGGTTAGCAAGCTGAAAAGAACAAAGTTGCTTAGGAATAAATCGTTTTTTGGAAAGAGCTGACGTGCGAAGGTAGCTTGTTCCAGGCCCAGCTCCCATTTGCCCGACAGAAAATAGGCATGGAGCAATTGGTTATGTGCTTCAGGGTCAAAGAATCTTTTATTGATATAACCTTGCAGCAGTGTGGTTGCTTTGGCGATCTCGTTTTGTTGCAAGTAGACCTCTGCCAGGGCTTTTTCCACTGGGGCTGCCATATTTATTTTCAATGCCACTTCAAATGATTGCTTTGCCAGGTCAATTTGATGCGTAGCAAGATAGTATTCACCCAGACGTATTTGGTAATTGAGATTTGCGGATGGGGCGTTTGGCAAGGTTATCAGTTTAAGCGCAGCATTCCATTTTTTTAGTTTTATAAATGTCTCAAGTTTTTGAGCAAATTTTTCATAATCAACTATATCAGCGCTAATAATTTTTGGAATGTTTCTGTTTAGCAGGGCTAAATGAAACTCCTGCATGGTTTGGAATCGTGCTTCTGGGCTAAAGTGACAAGCCTTTAGGATGATCTGTTGTAGCCAGAGTTCCATATGCTGAACAGGTAAATCCGCGTTCCTGAGCTTTTGAAGGATTGAAAGTTTTGAATCAGAAGTAAAGGGGTGTTTGCCGGTAATGCATTCCAGGAAAGTAATCCCCAAGGCATAAATATCAACACGGGGATCGTTAATCGGAGGGTCGTCATTCAGCATTTCAGGTGCGGAATATAGGATGGTGCCAATGCTGGTATTCACTGAGCCAAAATCACTTATTTTGATGGTTTCATCATCTGTAACTAATAGATTGGCCGGTTTGATATCGTGATGCACGATGCCCTTGCCATGCAGGTAATGAAAGACTTCTGTCAGTTTGATAAAAAGCTTGACAATAAACTCTAAGTCCGGCTTTTTCTGCTGAAGGAAATTGTCGAGGCTTCCATGGTAGCATTGTTCCATGACCAGAAAAAGGGAATCGCCGGCGCGGAAACTGGTTTTATAGCTGATGATATTTGGATGGTTGAGCTTACCTAAGGCTTTTATTTCGCGCAGGATATAAATTTGCCTGGCCTTGCTGGCATCCTTGAGGTGTTTGATTGCGAAAAAGTTGTCCGGAATGATTTCCCTTACCAGATAGACACGTCCAAAACCACCACTGCCAAGTGTTTTAAGGTATTTATATCCTTTGTCGAGGAGTATTTGTTTGGTGTTTTCGGCAATCATTATTAAAAGACATTCATTTACTTAGATCTATTAAAGCATATATTATATTGACATAAACTCTATTTCTTCAACTTCTTCACTTCCTTATCAAAATCACTCTCGTACGTCTGGTCTTGCAGTATTCTGAATTTGTCATATTCCTGTTCGGCT
Organism: uncultured Bacteroidales bacterium; assembly: GCA_937926515.1. Taxonomy (GTDB): domain Bacteria; phylum Bacteroidota; class Bacteroidia; order Bacteroidales; family F082; genus CALAZZ01. The sequence goes on from CALAZZ010000138.1 coordinate 5,932, forward strand.
TTAAGGCGGGCTTCCAGCATCGAGACCTTGCCCTTATCTTTTAGGATGGGGTAATTGGAAAGCTCCAAAAAGCTGTCCAAAAATTTTGCCCACTGCTGCATGTTGAAGGCAAAACCACGCTGTGCATTGTTTTCGGCTAAATCAATGTAAGCAGAAATGATGCGGTTGAGTTCGCTGATGTGCTGGTGCGAGAGATAGTTTTTTGCCACCGCAACATCACTTTTCAGAATCTTGCCATCGGGAGCAGCTTTCCAGGTTTTTAAACCCATATAAAGTTTGGTGGCATCGGCCTCGGTATAAATGATTTCTGCTGCGGTTTGACCCGTAATAGCCCAATGCAATTTGTTTTGCACCGCTGCAAAGAAGTTTCGGGTTTGCTCGCTGTGTTTGTCGTAATCGGTGCTGAGGGCATACAAGTCGGTAATTTTTTGATAGAACCTGCGTTCGCTGGCACGAATTTCCCTGATACGTTCAAGCAATTCATCAAAGTAGTCCTGGCCAAAATGCTTGCCTTGTTTCAGGCGTTCATCGTCAATGATAAAACCTTTGATGATAAACTCGTTGAGGGTGGTAGTAGCCCATTTTCGAAATTCCGTTGCTTGTAAAGAATTAACCCTATAGCCAACGGCCAAAATTGCCTCAAGGCGGTAAAAGTTGGTAACATAATTCTTGCCGTCAGCGGCAGTTGTTTCCATTTTGGAAATAACTGAATCAGGAAGTAACTCTTCCGTTGCGAAGATATTTCTCAGGTGTTTGTTCACAGCCGGTACCTTTACGCCAAACAATTCCGCCATCGCTTTTTGTGTAAGCCAGAAAGTGCCCTCATGGAAGTGAACCGAAACATTTACTTTTTTATCCAGGGTGCGGAATAACAAGAGGTTGTGTGCTTTCATTTTGCTTTCATTTTAAAACCTTTACAATTTATACTGTAAAGCACTTTTATTCCTCCAATTTTATGTTCTCATACTCCTCCTCACCCAACCAAAAATCAGGATCAATGATTTTTACCTCAGCATAGGTGAGATTGTAAAGCTTGTAAACCAACTCATCAATTTGGTTTTCATAAATCTTGGTATCGTTTGTGGGGGAAATTGATTTTTCTTCTGTTATTATCGTCACCAAATCCTCAATGATTTTTTCTGTTGTTTTGGTTGGGACAGGTATCGGAAGTTTTTTAAGAAAAGCCTTTTTGTATCGGTACTTACCAACAAGTTCACCTCCAGCATAGAATTTTTTAAACACAAATGTCACTGCTTTTGAATTCAATAAAGCAGTCAGGTATTTTATTCTTTCACCGGTAATAAAGAAAACAGTTGCCTCAGGATAATAACCTTTTGTATCATAATAAAACTGAGGCTCGCTGACTATTTCAGAAAAAACGATTTTTGGCTTTTCAATTTCATCTAGATAAGCACAATTGCGTAAGTTTGTCCAATGGTCGCCTTGATCTTGTCTCGTTTTTGCCTTTACTTCATATTTCAGCAAGTATTCATATAAAATAGGATAATCTTTTATAACATTGACTTTTGGTATGTTTTTGCTTTTGATTCCATTATGAGTATTAATTAGCCATAAATGAGCAAAATTGCAATAGAATCTGCGTGTATCACGCCCACGAAGGATTGGCTTTAAAACCTCGCTGCTTCGTGGGTCATTTTTAACCAATTCATTCCTAATTTGGCCATCTATAATAAAGGCTTCGTTATATCCAGTCAATATTCCCCTATAGAAATTTAGGTTCCATAGTTTGAGTTGCTGTCCAAATTCTTCAAACTTATTTTTAATACTAACGATTGATAAATCTGAGAAAGCCCAGATATCTTCCGATAGATCTACACGGATGATTGCAAATTGCCTTACTTGTTCTGCTATAGTAACTTGCGGATTATAAGTTTCATCTACAAATTGGAAAAGCTTGGTTTTTCTATTATTCGGTGATTTCTGTAATAACAGGATATTCGAATGCACTATTGCACTGTCGAAAATCATTGTTTGCCCGAAGTCAACTACAACAAGGGGATTTGCTTTCACGAAAAAGCCTCTAAGACTCCTGCCATAAGCTGCACGCATCCATTTATTTGATGTAATAAAGATGATTAAGCCACTATGCTTAAGTAGGTTAAATCCGCTCTCATAAAATATGGTGTATATATCACCTGTTCGCTCAAAAGTTTCAAAACCTGTATTTTCAAATTGTTTTGCAAGTTTGCCTTGCTCTTTTTGCATTTGAATATATGGCGGATTCCCAATCACCACATCAAAGCCATCCTTTATCCCAAACATCCATTCCGAGTCGAAGAAACTGGCATATCTATTCTGTTCATAAGGGTTCCAACCCGCAAGCATTTTGGCTGTTTGATCCACCACATCCGGGTTCATAATGGATGTTTTTAGCTTGTCAATCTCAGCGGCAAGTTTTGTCAGGTTCTTTTTGTATTTCCTTATTTCAGCAGGCTGTTTCAGGTTTTCGATAACGCGGCTGGAGTTCTGGTATTCTTGCTTTTTACGTTCAAGCAGTGCTTGGTTGCTTTCGATCATGCCCAGTGCTTCGTTGTAAATTATTTGTGCAATGGCCTCCCTGAGCTTTTCGTCAGCAGCCCGCATTTTTCGCTTTTGTTCAGGGGTGCGGGCAATGAAGTATTTGTGCCTTATTTGTTTAAGGGCCTTTTCCTTTTCAATTACCTCATTGGTTCGCAGCACAAGGCCTTGCCTGTTAATGGGTATCAGTGAGTTTGCCGCCACGAACTTGGTTTCAAGGTTGGGCAAGGATCTTATGCCGAGGTTGTCAGCTTCGGCATTGATGGTTTGGTCAACCAGCAGGGAGATAAAGAAACGCAGCTTGGCTATTTGCACGGCTATGGGCTGTATGTCAACACCATAAATGCAGTTTTCAATTAGGTAGAGTTTGCGGCCATAATCCTCGGCATTGTTTTCAAAGGCATCGGCAATTTCCTTGAGGCGTTCTGCAAAGTTTGCGGTATCGCCGGCGGCAATGGCTTCCTGTATCTCCTCCTGTGCACGTTGCATTTGCAGTTGCTTCCAGAGCTTGTTATCGGGGTCGAGCTTTTGCAGCACATGCACCAGCTGCTGCAAAATGCCCATAGGGAAAGCGCCCGAACCGCAGGCGGGGTCAAGCACCTTGATGTTGTCAATGGCTTTTACAATGGATTGTGTTTCCGTCTCGTCAAAAGGGTTGCCGTTGCCGGAATAGGAAACCAGTTCGCGCAATTTGGACTCCATTTCTTCTTCGCTACCACTGCCTTCGGCGGTAAGTTTTTGTTTCAGGTAGGACATCAGCGATTCGTCCACCATATAATTGACAATTTCGCGCGGGGTGTAAAATGAACCGGTTTGTTTGCGGGCGGTGGTTTTGGTTTCGGGATTGTAGCTGGCCAGCAGGTTTTCGAATACCTTGCCCAGCAATTCAGGGTCGAGGGCCACCTGTATCTCAAGCGGTGTGTTTTCCTCAACCGTAAAATTGTAGCTGTTCAGAATTTCAATGATGCCCCTCACATGCACATTTTTCTGCCGGTTGTCGTCATACACCTGGCTCAGGTCAACAGCATCGGCACCCCCAAAGAAAAGGTAGTCGGGAACCTGGAGCGGGTTGTCATCGCGGTCAGAAAAACCATCAATACGGACAATTTTCTCGTTGCCTTGCGGGGTTTTTTCAGTTGGATGGGGTTTGTCGAGGCATTCAAACAGCCCACCATTCAGGAAAGGAATATTCTTGAACAGCTCAATGGTTTCATCGGGCTTTTTGAACAGCTTTCTGTAGCGGTAAAGGTTGGTGATATTGTAGTGCTGCCCGTTCCTGCGAAACGACCGCTTGTTCATTTCCTGATTCAGGGTGGCGAAAAACAGGTTTTGCAGTATGGCTTTGTAATAATTGCTTTCGGTTTCGTATCCAAGATTGAGGTGCGGCCAAATTTTTTCCTTGTCAAAAAGACTGTCGGGTACCAGGCCTTTCTGTTTAAGGAACCATACGAATATAAGTCTGGTAATGAGTCGGATCAGGTTGCTGGGGTTTCGTGCCTCGTCATTGGGTTCGTCATCATCGGGAAATGTAACATGGTTGAGTGCCCAGAAATACCAGTTGCTGAGTTCGCGGTAAAAGTCTTTGGTGAGGATATCAACCGAGAAGGCCTTTTCAATTTCACTGATGGAAACCTTGGTGTCAAAAAGATCGGTAGAAGATTTTAGTTTGGCAAATCGTTCAGCAGCTGTGCGGCAGTGTTGTCCGGTCCCGAGCAGGTAGGTGTAGCGTTTGGGGTCGGTTTGCCGTTTTTCGCGTTTGCCGGTCTCTTTATTGGCGACTGTAAGTTCGCTGGCATAGCTGAAACGCCAGGAACTGCCTTGGGTAAAAACGATCAATGCGGCATCCATATCGCGCTTGTAAACATTGCGCATCATATTACGCAGGCCAACCTTGTGCCTTTCGAGCGGGATGTTTGGTGTAATGGTTACTTCAAATATGCCTATCAGCAGCCCTTCAGAAGTTTCGAAAAATCCCATTTCCATTGCCCTGGCATCGAAATCATTTACCGGTAAATCTACCTCTTGCGGTACTTCATGCAAATTCCTGATTTGAAATATTTCGCGTAAAGCATGGAGCCAATCGGTGCGGTTGTATTCCTTTTCAAATATTGATTTCAATTCAGCGGCATCAATCATAGCTGCGACTTTTTTTATTTTTGTTAATCGATTGTAAATGTTTCTGTTATAATAATTTCCGGCTTTTGGGTTACTTCAATTGGCAAGTCAGACAACAATTGGTCACTTGTTTCATCCTCATCCATCGAAGGGCTGGTATATTTGACTGCAAGCGCCATTACAAGGTTTTCAGCCTGGTGTTTGTTGAGTTGGTTTTTGTCAAATTTGGCTTTAAGCTTCTTTAATTCGGCTGGCAACATCGAAATGGTTCCAAGTTCAAGCAGGTCAATCAAAGCCGTCGCAGATGTTCGGAATTTTTCATCATTGCTGTCGGCCCGGCGTTCGCGCAGGAATTTCTTCGCCAAATTACCAGCAACATCCGCTGTGCCGCCTGAAACTGAATCGGACCAGGTAGCCAGCATTTCCTTTTCAAAACGCTCTACCGACAACTGTACATGGCTGTGGTGATAATCAGGTAAATCAGCTATGGGTTCGTTATACTTAGCCTCGAACAATTCAGCCGCCTGAATAAAAGTAAGCGGTATTATCTTTCTGTCGTGCTGTACATTATAAAACTCCAGCTTATAGGGCGACTTCATAAAAACAAGGCTGTTGCCTTTCATGCCGGTCTTTTTTGAAGTCTTTACCGCCCTGCCTGTTCGCGCTTTTACGGGAAGTTTGGCGATGCGTTTGAATTCCTTTTCATTATTTGCCTTATAATCCCTTATAAACCTCAGGTAAATCAGCCGTTTGTCTTCTTCCTCGGTTGTACCGGCAATATGCAGTTTCACTTTTTCAAGCACTTCTTCAACGGTATAAATCCGGGCATCTTCGCCATAGGCTGTATGGAAGCCTTGCAGTTTTATGTAGGCGTTGTTGTACAGGTTAATCAGTTCGTTGCTTTGTTTGGAAGGGTAGAACGAATAGCTGTAAACCGTGTCGGAAGTGCTGCCAATCCTGTTCACCCGGCCCAGGCGTTGCATCAGGCGTGTTGCATTCCAGGGGGTGTCATAATTGACTACAATATTTGCCCTGTGCAGGTTCACTCCCTCGGCAAGCACTTCGGTGGTTATCAAAAAATCGTATGCATTAGCCGTATTGGTGATTTCGTTGGCGTCAAAATTCATGAGGATGTCTTCAAACAAAGCTGAGCGGTTTTTTGACGACACCAAAAGCATTCTGTCATAACCCAGTTCCTGCATCCTTTGATGGATGTAATCCGTGGTTTCCTTTGATTCGGAAAAAATGATGAGTTTGCCAGAAGGGTTTAGGTCCTGACGCAATAACTCATTCTTCAGCAAACGCACAAATGCGTCAAATTTAGGGTCGTGTTTCCGTTCAATTTTTTCCCATTCTTCAGCCAGTTCGGTAAAGGAGGCCAGATCTTTTTTTAAGGTTTCGAGATAACCTTCCTGAAAATCCTCAGGGGTGAAAACATTGTTTTTGGGGTTCTCAACCGAAAGTTCCAGGATGAGTTCTTCAATGTCTTCGTCGCTCCAATCCTTATCCATTAACTCGTTGATTTTTATGTCGGGTGCGATGTAAATCTTGCCCTTTTCAAACATCTTGATCATACGCTCATACGAGCTTACCTGCCGGTTTATGGAATTCGCAAAAGCATAAAAGGAACTTTCCAGCCGCTTTACCAATTGGGTCATCATGATTTGGGCCAATGATTTCGAAGCCCTTTCGGCATTGCTGTAACCGCAGCGGTCCTGCACCTCAGGCAGCAAAGCACTAATTGACTGGTAACGTGCATAGCCAATGAACTCATCATTCACGAGGTAGTGGATGGTTTTATAGAATAAGTCTTGAAGTTTATTATCCAATACATATTCAACTGCCCTGGGGTCGGCAATGTCAGGAAATTTTATTTCTTGCTCATCAATGTCCTTTTTATATTCGGGGTAATTCTTGATGTCGGTACGCGTACGCCGGACCGTAATAGGCTCCAGCACATTTTCGCGAATAAGCGAATAGATATTGCGTAGTTTTTTAATATCGGGTTTCCCTGTGACTTTTGATTCGGCCAATACCTTTTTATATTTCCTGATCAGCGGGCCGAAAAAGGCTTGCAGGTTTGTTATGGGCAGGTTTGATTTTCGGGCATCCTGGAAAAGTAAAAGCTGGTAATAGATGTCCTGTGGTCGGTTGTTTAAAGGCGTAGCCGAGATTAGGATTACCTTTTTGCGGTTTCCGGGTACATCGCTTTCTACAGCGCGGTTTGTTTTGCATATGAGTTGCAAGTTTTGGAACATTTGTGCATCGTGGCTGCGAAATTTATGCGATTCGTCAACCAGTACAAGGTCATAATCCTCCTTTGGCCAATAGTCCTGATCATTGTTCAGGATTTTGTGCAAACTGCCGTTGCTGATGAATCGCGCATGCTTGTCAATGCCAAATTGCCGGAAAGTCATTTTCCAGTTTTTCTCCACTGCAGGTGGATAAACAACAAGTATTTTGGTATTAATTGAACCATTGGCAATGAGAAAACGCTTGGTTATCATCGTAGCAACAACTGTTTTGCCAAGGCCGACAACATCTGCAAGCATGAACCCATTGTGATTAAGCAGCATTTGAAATCCTTGGTTTACGGCATCAATCTGGTAGCTCAGCTTTTTAAAATTTTGCGGCAAATCGCCTACAGAATCGGGATCATAATCAATGTGTTTTCCAAAGTATTCAATAAGCAATTTCACATAAAGCTCGAAAGGGGTGAACAATTGCCCAATATGTGAGCCTTTTTTTACCCGGTCAATATCTATTGGAAGCAACTCTTCTCCTTGATCCCAAAGTTTTTGAAACTCATCCTCAGCAAACCTTACATCATCGTAACGGCTTAATGAAACGTTGAATTCATAATTTGATTCATCTTTTATTCCAAGTCCGGCAGCAGTAAGATTTGAAGAGCCTGTAATTACTTCCCCTCCTGTATATTGGTTGAACCCCCCGGGCAGGAAAATATAAATCTTGGCATGAAGTTTTTTTGTCTTGTGAATCCGTATTTTGATCTTTCCTTCGACTATATCCTCGAAGAACTTAATGATGCCTTCTTCTACCTCCCTTTTGTAGGCTGCCTCTTTGATATCGGCCCGCATCCAGCGCACAAATTCGTCACGGCTTCTTTCAGGATCACCGAAAAATATCATACCCCTTCGTTTGGCTTCTGCACTTATCAGGTCAACATTGATCCCTACCAAAATTTTCACTTCCGGCAACTTAATCAAATGTTCCCTGATGGCAAAGTAGCCCGATGACCTGAAGTATCCAACCACAGCATGAAAAACCTCCAGGTTTGCTATGTTTTCAAAGGCTCCTACAAATTTGGTAAAAAGTGTATTATCTATTTCGTTTGTAAAGAAGTTGGTGCTCATTATAGCGGATTGGTTGATTGAGGCTAGGTTAATTGAATATAAATGAAGGCACTAATTTAGGGAATTTTCATTTGTTTGCAAGTCGTTCGAAACAAAGGTCGAGAATTGGCGATAGAGAAAGGTGAATTTCTTTGGTAGCTTACCAACATAGCTCAGTTCATAATCGGTTGCCCCCCCTGCCACACAAGCCCTCTCGTATGATGCCCTGAAATGTAGCTACCGGTCAGGACTAAAAGGATAAAATGTTTCGTTGCCAGGCGATACAATCATGCTGCAACGAAGGGAAATCCTTCCTGCACCCAACAACCCGGCAAAGGCGTTTTCTTATCTTTCTTCCTTGATTTTTATGATTTGGTTAGAGATTGATGATCCAAAACAACTCGTGTATGCTCATAGATTAATCAGCTCCTACACCGTAATGGTTTTCTTGTGGCGTGGAAAGAAATCAAACCTTTCTGCCCCCAATCTGGCAATAATTAGGTTGCCATGGGCTGATAAATTGTTTTCTACTGTTAATGCCTGCTTGACAGGATCATTTTAGCTGCAACAACTAAGGCGATCAATAGGCATAGTAATCAATCCTGTTCAGTGATCGGCCAAAAGGATCCGGTATGTTGACCGAGAAGGACAGGGAAGGCTTCATGGCTGTGGTGCGCATCACCGTAGTACGTCCTTTGGGCGTGGTGGTGGTGATCTCCATCACAAAGCCGTCTTCAGAAAGCATTTGATAATATTTTGCCGTTTTGCTTGCCTTAAAGATGCCCACATCATTGGGGAGGTCGACCTCGTCGGTCATCCACAGCTCCCCGCTAAACTCCTTCACATCAAAGGTATACCTGGTGCAGCTATGGCCCAGTATGGGTTTCGTTTCGCCTGTGTTTTCCAGCTCCAGCATTTTCATTTCGGTACCCTGATTGTCCTTCATCACGGCAGCGCTGCCATTGAGGTTATCGCCTTCGCCGAGCAGGATGAGGCAGTTGTTGTTCGGCAGGTCGAAAATGGTTTGATACACGATTCTGCCACGTTCGTGCCTGATGGCGATATGGCTGAAGTCGTCATTGTAATAGCTGAAATAGGGGATGCTCTGATCGAGGTTTCCCTTGCGGTCATAGAAGTCTATTTCCATCTCTATACCAGCTGTGAAGTGGTAGCTGTTTTCATATGCTATGCGCTGATTTGTGGGGTTCAGTTTCACCTGTGCCTGTGCGCCGGTCAGTGCCAGTATGGCTGCTGCCAGCATAGTGGATGCTTTGCTTTTCATGGTTTGGATCTTTGGGGTAAATTTAAGGATTAAACTTTTGTGTCCGGTATTTTTTTTCAAGAGCGGGCAGGCGATCATTTGCTGAAGGCATTTGGTTCTTTATGCTTTAAAGAACAGGATGGTCCTTTTAATGAAACAAAAGGAGATAATAGGAACCTTTGCATGTTAATGGTATACATTGATGTCAAACCTAATGATTGATAAATGAATCCCCGCAGCCAGACAACCATTCCTGAAAGCGAAAATTAAGTTACTTTCCGAT
>CALAZZ010000139.1 GCA_937926515.1 uncultured Bacteroidales bacterium
TTATTCTTTAACTTCGTTGAGCAAAATGTCGCATTTGTGAGTTGAATCTACCAAGGTATAATATCCATTTGCCAATTGTGAATATTGTGGGTACTTTTGCCCTTTCCCTAAAGCACATAAAATCTATGATCAATACTGAACAACAGAAAGAATTACGCAAAAGGCTTGAAGCCTTGAGGAGGTATCTTTGACATCGATCGCCTAATGATCGAAATTGAAGAAGAAGAAGAAAAAACACATGCACCGGATTTTTGGGATGACCCTAAAAAAGCCGAAACTACGCTCAAAACGATTAAAGACAAAAAAAGATGGACTGAATCCTTCTTTGAAGCTGACAATGCCTTTGAAGAGCTAGAGTTGGCCATGGAATTCTTCGAATCAGGCGCCACTGATGAAGCTGAAGTCGAAAAAACCTATACCCATTGCCTGCAATTGATTGAAGAACTCGAGTTTCTCAATATGCTAAGCAGTGAGGAGGATAGGCTGCCGGCCATCATCAACATCAATGCCGGTGCAGGAGGCACCGAAAGTCAGGACTGGGCTGAGATGCTAATGCGGATGTATCTGATGTGGGCCGATGACAACAACTACAAAGTAAAACAACTGGACATACAAGAAGGAGAAGTGGCAGGCATAAAGAGTGTTTCGCTTGAGGTTGAGGGCGAATTTGCCTTTGGGTACCTCAAAGGTGAAAATGGTGTTCACCGGCTGGTGCGCCTCTCCCCTTTTGACTCGGCCAACCGCAGGCACACCTCATTCGCATCGGTTTACATATATCCAGTGGTCGATGAAAACATCGAAGTGCAGATCAATCCGGCCGACATAAGTTGGGACACATTCCGTTCAGGCGGGCCCGGAGGGCAAAATGTGAATAAGGTAGAAACGGCTGTTCGTCTGAAGCACGCACCTTCCGGCATCATTGTGGAATGCCAGGAAACACGTTCGCAAGGACAAAACAGAGAAAAAGCATTGCAGATGCTGCGTTCCCAGCTTTACGAAATTGAAATCAGAAAAAAACAGGAAGCCAAAGACAAAATAGAAGGTAGCAAGAAAAAAATTGAGTGGGGATCGCAAATACGTTCATATGTGATGCACCCCTACAAAATGGTGAAGGACTTGCGCACCAACTATGAAACATCAAATGTGCAGGCTGTGATGGATGGAAAACTCAACGACTTTCTGAAAGCCTATCTGATGGAATTTGGTAGGGATTAGTTGGGTATTTATTGAATTGATCATTTATTTAAAATAATGTATCATGTATAAGATATATCATAATCCAAGATGCAAAAAATCCAGGGCCGGCCTTGCTGCACTGGAAGCAAAGGCAACTAATATTGAAGTGGTTGAATATATCAAACACCCGCTCACGGAAGAAGGGCTTGATGATTTGATCCGAAAGACCGGCATGGCGGTGGAAGAACTGGTCCGCAAGCAAGAAGAATACTTCAAAAAAAACCTCAAAGGCAAAAAACTCACCTACAAAGAGTGGATAAAGGAAATTGCTGCCAATCCGAAACTGCTGCAGCGTCCGCTAGTGGTCAAGGGAAACAGAGCCGTTTTGGCTGATCCGCCTGAAAAGTTGAAGGAATTGTTTTAGGGAGCTAATGCATCTCTTGTTACAAAAAAACTGAAGACAGAAGAATATCGAATATTGAATTCAGGGAAAAATAAAACCGAAAAATTCTTTAATAGTTTTACATCCATGATTCCACCGTTTATATAACTTTACAATATAAAATAAAACGCTATGAATTATCGTATCGAAAAAGACACCATGGGACCGGTTGAGGTTCCTTCCGAAAAGTATTGGGGCGCTCAGACTGAGCGCTCACGTAACAACTTCCGTATTGGACCAGAAGGGTCAATGCCGGTTGAAATCATCCATGCATTTGCCATTTTAAAAAAAGCGGCAGCCATTACCAATATGGAACTTGGTGTATTGCCCAAAGAAAAATGTGATCTGATTGCAGCAGCAGCTGATGAAATACTTGCAGGTGAACTTGCGGGTAATTTTCCCCTTGTAATATGGCAAACCGGATCGGGAACCCAAAGCAATATGAATATGAATGAGGTGATCGCCAATCGCGCCCACGTGATCAGTGGTGGCAGCCTGGATGATGCTAAAAAGAGCATTCATCCGAATGACGATGTAAACAAATCGCAATCGTCCAACGACACATTTCCCACAGCCATGCACATTGCTGCTTACAAAATGATCGTTGAGACCACCATTCCCGGTGTTGAGATGTTGCGAAACGCCCTGCATGAAAAGGCCACAGCTTTCAAGGACATTGTAAAGGCCGGACGAACACATCTGATGGATGCCACACCACTCACTCTGGGTCAGGAGTTTTCGGGCTATGTGTCACAACTCGATCATGGATTGAAAGCACTTAAAAACACCCTTGATCATTTGAGTGAGCTGGCATTAGGTGGAACAGCAGTGGGTACAGGTATCAACACCCCAAAGGGTTATTCCGAAAAAGTTGCCGCAAACATTGCCAAACTCACCGGCTTGCCATTCATAACAGCGCCCAACAAATTCGAAGCTTTGTCAGCCCATGACGCCATGGTAGAAACCTCAGGAGCACTCAAACAACTTGCCGTTTCACTGATGCATATCTCCAACAACATTCGTATGTTAGCCTCCGGACCACGATGCAGCATAGGTGAGATCATGCTGCCGGCCAACGAGCCGGGCTCCTCCATTATGCCGGGCAAGGTAAATCCAACACAGAATGAAGCCATTACAATGGTATGTGCACAAGTGATCGGTAACGATGCAGCCATTGCTGTGGGTGGAATGCAGGGGCATTTCCAGCTGAATGTGTTCAAGCCCGTGATGATATACAACCTGCTGCAGGCTGCCCGCCTCCTTGGCGATGCCTGTGTCAGCTTCACTGAACATGCCGTTGTGGGGATCGAAGCACACGAAGATAACATCAAAAAGAACCTCGAAAATTCCCTGATGCTTGTCACTGCGCTCAATCCGCACATCGGTTATGAAAATGCTGCCAAAATTGCTAAAAAAGCACACGCAGAAAATACCACATTACGACAGGCAGCACTTGAACTAGGGTTACTTACGGATGAGCAGTTTACGGAATGGGTGGATCCGGGGAAGATGATTTAAAAAATTAGAAGTAAGAATTTAGAAGTTTGAAGTTAGAATTTAGAATTTAGAAGGTAGAATTTAGAAGGTAGAATTTAGAAGGTAGAATTTAGAAGGTAGAA
>CALAZZ010000140.1 GCA_937926515.1 uncultured Bacteroidales bacterium
TTAAACATTTCCCTTATCCGGGAACGTAGGCGTGTGCCGTAATGATCCTCAACCATCTGTGGGTTAAGGTTGGAAGTTATATGGGTAAAGTGGAACGGGATATTGTCATAGCGGTTAAGAAGTATCTCCTTGATCGGGTTTACTGCATCACCGTAATGCTTACGCTCATCGTCCGTACCCAGGTCGTCAAAGCAGACACCGGTCTCGGTTTGACCGTACCGGTTTTGCGCAATCGTTTCGATCCGACCGAAGTTTTTTACAATCTCAAATCCATACTGGGTAAAATCGTAGCTGATTAGCCGGCAACTTACCACCCGGAATGATTGCATCTGGTTGCCGGAAAATGCCTTCATGATAGTTGTCTTGCCAGTGCCTGGGCCGCCTATCAGCATAATGCCTTTACGTAGGGAGATTCCGTAGGATTCACACTCGGGACTGGCAGTGAAATAATAGCATAGTTTTTTTATCACTTCCCTGTTATGATCGTCAATTACAAAATTACGCTTCACAATTGCTGTAGCTCTGTGGAGAAAGTCATTGTAGAGTTGCTGTGATGTGAAGGATACAAATTTTTCAGGCTTGTCAACTTCTTTCCAATAGGTTTTGTCAATTATGGCCGTTCTCTTTCTCATAAGAGCTTTCCTGAAAAGTGATTCTGCTACTGATTCGGATATACTGATTTTTTCAGTAGAGCAACCAATGAGTGCGGCTCTTCTTTGTTTTTCTTTTACGATTATATGATCCATCTCTGCTTGTGTTAAAGTGATGTCCGCAGTGGTGGTATCAGAAATCCTCGTCATATCCTTCGGCAAGAGCTCGCCGAGGATCTGTGGCTTTGAGTTTCGTTTCATTTTGATAGTTTTTAAGTGTGAACAGTCCTGCCCAGTTATTGCCAATCGATTGATCGATAATTTGCGATACATGGCTCAGTTTGGCGCCAGAAAGGTTGAAAAGGTTTTTGATAACTTGCTGAATTGAGGCAGATGATTTGTACCTCTCCCGGCGAGATACTTTATAGGCTAACCACCGGTCAAGCTGCTTCCGGAACTCAGAATTATCAAACTCGGGTGGATAGTTTAGATCGGGTGGGAGGTGGTCAAATTCGGGTTTTCCCCCTGTACCCCCTTTCCCTATATTATTTGCATCTGCATCTGCATCTGCATTTGCTATATTGTTAACCATTTGGTTAACCATATTATTGAACCAGATGTTTATAGATTTTTTAATTAATTCTAAGTCATTGATATTTCCGGAATTATCATAAACAAATGCATCAATTTCAAATAGTTTTTTCAACCGGTTTACTTGTGGTTTTGTGAGCTTAGATGAAGAAATTAGGCCGGCAAATGTTGCAGAAGCTATCTTTTTTGGCCTGTTTTCTGCACGTTCTTTCTTCTCATTTTCGAGGCGCTGGTTAGACCATCCGTTAACCGAATGGTTAAACTTTTGGTTAAGCACTCTTTTTATGGTGTCTTCATCACATCCGGAGCAATACATTTTCAACCTGGCAATATCGTTTGGTATAGGGCCATTCTGATGCTGGTAGATCAGTAGGTCAATGTAGCAAGCACGCTCCTGGGGAAGCATAGTTCTTGTGCCCTCATAAAAGTCTTTTGAATAGAATAAGAATGCAGGATCCTTCATAAAATTTCTTCTTTTTTGATGATTGGATAAATGCACTTATATCCATAAGCGGCATAGTTCCCGGATGGGCCCGTTACCCTTACAAAATCTTTTGTTTTACCTACTACCATTCCCTGGAATGTAGAATTACCATCAGATACTATTACCTTCTGTCCACTTTGAATATCCATCCGGAACTGGTGTAGCTTTCTGGATGCTTTAAGGTATGTGCGCAGATAAAGTACAATGGGTGTAATCGTTATCACTATAGCGACCAGGGCAATAGTGTACCATACTATTTTCATATTACTTCCTCCTCTTCATTTTCATTTTGATTAAACAGGTCAGCAACCATATTC
>CALAZZ010000141.1 GCA_937926515.1 uncultured Bacteroidales bacterium
TGGTTTAACCCCCTAATTCACTGGACACAATTTGTGAAATCAAATTAGTACAGTAAATTAGCAAAACTATGAGTAAAAGTAAGCGAAAATTTGAGTTGGAAGAGAAACTCCAGATTCTCCGGGAAGGAGAAACCGACGGAGTTGAGGTAACCTGCCGCAAATACCAGATTGCCCGCAGTTTGTTTTACAACTGGAAGAACAAGTTTGACCGTCAGGGTCCCGATGGGCTCATGCCTAAATATCAACGTGTAGATCCCCATGTAAAGGCTCTGGAAAAGGAGAACGAAAGGCTTCGTAAAATCATCTCTAAACAAGCATTGGAACTTGAAGTAAAGGAAGAGCTTTTAAAAAAAACGAAACTCCATTACAGGTGAAAAGAGAAATTGTTTTTGATTTTGAGCAATTTGCCGCAAAAAAGCAGCTTTGTCAGTGGTTGAAAATCAATCGCAGCACCTGCTATTACAAATCATCCGGTGGTAAGCGTGGAGCAAAACCAAGCACTCACACCCAGATGCATGATGGACAACTTGTGCCCAATCAGCAGGTTGTAGATACGCTGATTTCAGATGTTTTTAGCCAGGAATTCAACCTATATGGATACCAACTTAGCAACGAAGAATTAAGAGCCATGGGATATATTATAAATCCTAAGAAAACCTACCGGTTGATGCGTGAAAATGGTCTGCTTCTGAACAAACTTCCCCGCAACAGGAGTCCGAGACAATGGGTTAAGTGGCGAAAAATTCAGGATGCAAAACCCCTTGAATATCTTTGCATGGACATAAAATATGTTTACATTCATGGGGCACGGCGTAATGCTTACCTTCTCGCCATTATTGATGTGGCAACACGTTATGTGGTAGGCTGGAGCCTGCGATTCACCATGAAACACACGGATGTAATCCTTTGTCTGCATGGTGTTCTGCAAGGCTTTGAAGCCAAACATATCATGCTGCGAACCGATAACGGCAGCCAGTTTATCGCTCACGGCTTGCGCAATTTCTGCAAGAATAATGGCATCACACAGGAGTTTACCCACGTGGCCACGCCAGAAGAAAATTCCTATGTAGAAAGCCTGTTTTCACTGGTGAACCGGGAAGTTATCCAGCAATATGAGCTTGAGAGTCTTTATCACGCAAGGGACGTATTCGACCGGTATTTCAGCTGGCATAACACCAAGAAAAGAAGGCATGCATTGGGCAAGATAAGCCCCCTGGATTATTGGAATAAAGTCTTTCATTGTCATCCTGTTAAGCCTCCAACAGCACTAAGTGGAGATTTTGTCAAGGGCGATGATACCAATAAAAAAATAAACAATTTATCATCGCTCGTATTACCCTTGACAAATTCGGAACGTGGGCTATCTTTGCTTAACCAGGATGACAATGAAAATGTCCTAAACTCTTTTGAAAAAATTGTCCGGAAAATAGGGTATTAAACCA
>CALAZZ010000142.1 GCA_937926515.1 uncultured Bacteroidales bacterium
TTTAAATTGTAATAAATGGAAAATGAGCATGGTAGCAATGACTAACGCCGGATTGACCAATCGGCTAACTGAAACTCTCGAATCGTTTTTATGAGCTGAATTATGTGGAGGTCATCTCCTTACATCAGCAGCTTCAGTAATCTTTCTAGTCTTGATAGGAAGCCTATTCGTTTATTGTCAATTGATTAGAAGTCTACAAAAAACAAATCAACGTAGCAATGGTGTTTTTTATTCATCTTCATCCGTAAATTTACTTTCACACATAATAGGGTCTTCATCCAGTTCATTCATAACTGCTCCTTTTGACAATTTGATGCCCATCATATGCGAAACACGTGCAATCATATGTGTGGCGATAGGGGCTGTAGCGATGATGAATATGATCACCATCAACGCACCAATTGCAGTGGATAGGTTCGGATTTTCAATCACTACAGCTGCAAGCAACAGTATTAAACCTAGTGAAGAGGCCTTGGTGATGGCATGCATGCGCATATATACATCGTGCAATTTAATGATGCCCAGTGCTGCTATCAGCATAAACAATGAGCCCAGTATGATTAATATGGCAGCTATTATTTCAAACATCACAAACAGTTTTTTTTAGGTATTTGGCAAATGCAACATTTCCCAAAAATACGATCAATGCGATAACCAATGCTACGTTTATATAGATGGTTTTTCCGGTTAAGAGGATAAATACAGTTATGATGCCTATGGTAGCAGATGCTACAAGGTCGATCACGATTATCCTGTCAGGAATGGCAGGGCCTACCAATAGACGGTACAAGGCAGCCAGGTAAGCCAGACTTAGACATATCAAGGCAAAATTAAGGGCAAATCCCATTAAAGTATTCCAGGAGGCAATCATTCAAAAATCATTTTAATTTTTCTCTCAAAATTATTTTTAATTTTCTGCCTGAACTTATCCGGATCGTCCAGGTACATGGCATGGATGTACAGTTTTTTCTTGTCTTGTGTAAGCTCTATGCTCAAACTGCCTGGTGTCATCGAAACCAGGTTAACAAAAGCAATGATTGCAGTATCACTTACCAGGTCAAGATCAACACCAATGATGCCATGCGAAAATGTTTTGTGTGGTCTTATGATATCCCACGCTAAAAGCACGCTGGCAACAAAAAGCTCCTTGAAATAGTACAGTGAGAACAGGATAAACCTGAAAATCCTAATCAAAATATCAAAAAAGCGTTTCATATATCTGTCATTTTAAAACTGTGTTGATGTATAATTCAGCATCCATGAGCTGCCTGCCTGCTTCGAAAAAATAGTCTGCATAAAGCCCGGTGCCAAGCCCGAACATAACAATGAGTACAACCAGTACTAAGGTGCTCCAGAATGAACTTACAGGCAAGGTTTTTTTATCCACGGCCTTTGAATGCTCCGGGATTTTTTTCCATACTGCTTCATTCCATATTTTGACCATTGAAAACAGGGTGATAATGCTGACAATTATTGCAACAGTTGTAATTTCCCATGCTCCTGCCTGAAAGCCACCGTATATCAAAAACAGCTTCCCAAAAAATCCGGGAGTAGGAGGGATGCCTGCAAGCGAAAGTGCTGGAAGGAGGAAAAGAAATGCCAGTAGCGGTTTGTCCTTGTATATCCAGCCAATTTCCTTGAGGTCATAGCTTCCCCTGTACTTGAAGAAAAGACCGCCTGCCATAAAAGTTGCTGTTTTTGACAAAATATTGTGCACCATGAAATAGATGGCACCGCCCAATCCGATCACTGTGGCTATACCCAGCCCCATGATCATATAGCCTATTTGGCTGATGATATGAAATGATAAAATTTTCCGGATATCGTAGGCCGATGCTGCCATAAGCACTCCTGACACCATGGTAATACCGGCAATTATCATGACAATCATTTGCCAGGTGGTAAGGTCAGTAATTACAAAGAGGGAGTAAAAACGCAGGATCACATATACACCAACTTTTGTAAGGGTACCTGCAAAGAATGCAGTTATAGCTACCGGTGGAGTGGGGTAGGATGCGGGCAGCCAAAAGAAGAATGGGAAAAGTGCAGCCTTGATGCCAAAAGCAATAAAGAACAGCATCAATGAACTGTTGATTAGGCCGGTATGTTCAATCTCGCGTAACTTTAATGCGATATCTGCCATATTTAGTGTGCCCATTTGACCGTACATAAGTCCTATGGCAGTAACAAATATGACAGATCCTATCAAGTTGAGCACCACATATTTTACAGCACCGCGCAGTTGCTGTTTCTCTGCTCCAAGTGTAATTAACACAAAGGAGGAAATCAACATGACCTCAAACCATACATAAAGATTAAAAATATCACCGGTTAGAAACGATCCGTTTACCCCGGTCACCAAACCGTGAATCAGAATATAAAACCCGGCCTGCTTTCGTGTTTTATCAAGAAACCCGATTGAATAAATGGTGACAATCAGTGCTATTAAGGCAGTTGTGACCAACATGATAGCTGAGAAAAGATCCACAGTAAAAGTAATTCCAAAAGGAGCCTCCCATCCACCAGCTTGCATAGCAAACGGCCCATTGCTGATTACCTCCAAAAGAATATGAATGGCAAGCAGGACAAGCAGCGACATTGAAAAAATGCTGATAAATTGTTGCAGGCGATTTAGCTTGTAGCTGAATAGCAGCATTACAATGGCAGCAAGGGGCAATATGACAGGCAAAAACAATGTCATGTTTTATCGCTTTCTGTTAGTTCATCAAGGTCAACAGTACCTGTTTCTTTGTAAAAACGGTAAATCAAAACCAGTGAAAAGGCGGTAATCCCCAATCCAATAACGATTGCGGTCAGGATCAGGGCTTGCGGCAACGGGTCTGAGATGGTTGACAGGTCAACCGTTCCATCGGCATTGGTAAAAGCGGGCGCACCACTGCGCAATCCACCGGTAACAAAGAGCAAAAGGTTGGTGGCATGGCTGAGGAATATGATGCCTAACACAAGTTTCATGATGCTTCTGCGCAGAAACATATAAATGCTGGCAGCATAAAGGAACCCTATAATTAAAGCAAGTAATATAAGCATGTTAATCCTCCTCCATTATTGACAGCATGACCAACATCAGCATCCCGGCTACAACAAGGTAAACGCCAATGTCAAAAAGCAATGGTGTTCCGAGTTTTAGCTCGGTTATGCCGGGTATGGGAATGTTGATCCACAATCCCTGCATAAACATATCGTTGCCGAAAAGTACAACAATGAACCCGCTAAGTAATGAAAACATGAGTCCTAACCCAATAAGCAAAAAGGGCTTAACCAATGGTAATTTTTTCGTGCATTCAGCCCCAAAAGCCATCCCATGCAGCACAAAAGCGGTACCTGCAAGCAAGCCTCCTACAAAACCGCCTCCGGGTTCATTATGACCCCTGTAAAGCACGATCAAACTTAAAACCAATAAAAGTGGTTTCAGGTGTAAGGCTGCTATTTTAAGTATCTCAGAACGCATGATCATTCTCCGGGCTTTAATTTAACTTTTAATAAGGCGTATATCCCGATCGCAGCCAATGCCAGTACCGTGATCTCTCCCATGGTATCCAACGATCTGAAATCAACGAGGATCACATTGACAATGTTCTTGCCATACGCCAATGGATAGCTGTTCAGGCTGAAAAAATCAGATATTTTATCATGAGGCGACAGCGATCCTGTCTTGATGACGAGGGTTGTCATAAAACTGCCAAACACAATAGCAATGATGGCATCGCGAATACGTGACCTGGTTTCGGAAAAATCCAGGTATTTAGGCAAATGGTAAACGACCATAGCACCAAGGATCACCATCAAAGTTTCAACCATGATCATGGTGATGGCAAGATCAACACCGCTAAATGTGATAAAAATAATGGCGATGCCAAAGCCAACCAAACCAACTGAAATAAAAGCGATTAGCCTTGATTTGGCCAAAATAGTCGCCATAGCTGCAATTACAATCAAAGCAGTAACACCAAAATAGAACAGGGGTATTGTTCGTAAATCTTCGATCTGGACCGGGGTAAATGGCACACGAGCAATCATGTACCAAACAAGGGCCGAGGCGGCAAGGAATATCGTCATCAGGTAAAAACGATGATAGCCATGTTGAATGAATGCAGTTTTCTTTTTAGTAAAATTCAAAAAACCAGCAATCAGGCTGAAGAAAGTTTTCGAAAACCTGGCCCTGAAATATTTTAGGTTAATGAAGTTGGCAAACTGAAGTGTTTTGTCTTTGTAAACAAACAAAATCACACCCAGCAAAATGGTTATGGCACTAAGCATCAGCACCAGGTTAAAACCATGCCATATCTTAAGGCTAATTGTTTCGGTCCCGGGGCTTATAGCTTTGAGTGCAGGCGTTACAAGACTATTTTCAATTACGTTGGGGTACAAGCCCAGGAACAAACTTAACAACACCAGTAAGCCCGGACCGGTGAGCAGTGAAACATCAGGTTCCGTTGGCTTACGGGAGTAACGAATTTTATCACCCCAGAAGATATCGAATGCCATACGCGCTGAAACAAAAACCATAAATGTATTGGCGAAAAATCCCATCACAAGGATAAAGGGTGCTGCTCCGGGAGCATTAACCGAAGCTTCGTAAATAAGTTCCTTACCTATAAATCCAAGCATGGGTGGCAATCCCGACATGGACAACAATGCCAACAGCATAATGATGGTTGCAACAGGCATATAGACATGCAGGTTGCCAAGGAATCCCATTTCTCGTGTGCCGGTTTTTTTTTCGATGTTACCGGCCATCATAAACAAAGTGGCTTTATAAAATGCATGAACCAAAAGAAAAATGAGAAAGGCATTCATGGAGTAGGTGGTGTTGGTCCCAATGAGCAAGACCAAAGTGCCCAGAGCACTCACTGTGGTATAGGCCAGTATTTTTTTTATGTCGGTTTGTGCAATTGAAAACCATGCACCGACAAACATGGTGGCAGCACCAAATATGGAAAGTGAGTAGAACCACAACTCAGACCAATCCATGAGTGGATTCAACCTGGCAAGGAGGAATATACCCGCTTTGACCATCGTGGCTGAATGAAGAAAGGCACTAACCGGTGATGGTGCCTGCATGGCACCCGGA
Source organism: uncultured Bacteroidales bacterium (assembly GCA_937926515.1). Taxonomy (GTDB): domain Bacteria; phylum Bacteroidota; class Bacteroidia; order Bacteroidales; family F082; genus CALAZZ01. The sequence goes on from CALAZZ010000142.1 coordinate 5,093, forward strand.
AGCCAAAAATGAAAGGGGAAAATGGCTGATTTGGTAAAGGCGCCAATCAGTATTAGTGCCAAAGCGGGGATAAAAATCCTGCTCTCTGAAAGCAGGCTCGGGTTAGCGATCATTTCGGCGATCTCAAATGTGCCATAGGGTATCGACAACAGCACAAATCCAGCCAACAATGCCAATCCGCCTAAACCTGTAATGAGCAGCGCTTGCAAGGCAGCATCCCGGGCTTCCGGTTTTTCATGTTTAAAACCAATCAATAGAAATGAACTGATGCTTGTGAGTTCCCAAAAAACGAATAAACCAATCAAATTCGATGAAAGGACCAACCCGAGCATCGATGCCATAAAAAACACCAGATAGCCGAAAAACCGGCTGGTCTTCTCATAGGTCCGCATATAATATCCTGCGTAGATGAGTATCAAACCACCTATGCCGGTAACCAGCAATGCAAAAAGCAGGCTCAGCCCGTCTAAGGTAAAACTTAAATTCAGGCCAATGAAAGAGATCCAGGCATACTTCTCAGTGACGATTTCACCTGCTGAAATATAGGAGATTTTAGTGATGAAAAAAGCAAAAACCAATAAGGGAATGATGGACAAAATCCAGCCTGAAAACCTTCTGAGATACTGGTTTATAAAAGGTGCGGCAAAAGCCAGTACATAAAGTGAAATCAGTAGGTAAAGAAGTTTCATACGATTTCAAAAATACAATTATCCAACAATTATCCAATCATGTTTGTTTGATTTAGTAAAAAAATCTTTGCAGATATGTCCATCAGACATAATTTTAAATAGAAAGTTATCAAACTCCAGAGTTGAGTATTGATTTGCTTTCTTTGCAAGGAATGTTGCTACGAGACACTTATTGCTCGTTTATTGATATGATGCTTTTTTGAGGTCTTTGTAACCAATCTGTTATGATACATCATTTTGTTTTCCAAATCCTTTTTATATATTTGTGTTATGTTGATTAACTGAAGTTGAGAAAAATTGTAATAAATTGTCAACTAAGTTTATCCTTAAATTATTATTAACCAACACAATAGAAAAAAATGAACACACTTACAAAAACAATTTCAAAGTATGTGTTTGCTGTACCATTTCTTATATTTGGTATCATGCATCTTATGTTTATTGAAGGCATGAAGGGTTTGGTGCCTTCGTATATGCCATTTCCTGAATTTTGGGTAGCGCTTACTGGGCTTGCATTTATCGGTGCATCCATTAGCATCATAATCGGTATTTGGGATTACTGGGCCTCATTCTTGCTTGGCTTGATGGTGTTAATCTTTGCACTTTTCATCCACCTGGTAAATGTTATGGGAGGTGATCAGGCTAGTATGGCTAATTTACTCAAAGATCTGATCATAACAGGAGCAGCCTGGACATACACAGGTTTTGTGGCTAAAAGCCGAACATTTAAAAAGGCTTAGTCCAGTTGTAAAATAGCTGGTATACAAATTTATGGATATACCACATAGTTTAATCAATCGGATTTGACGAATTTCGCCCGATATGATTAAGTGACCGAACGAGAATGTTCAGGTCTTTCAAAATGGTGTAATCTCTGGCGTATAGCAAATTAAGCCGGGTACATATCTCCTGGTCATTCACTTTTTGTTGAAAGACATCAGCAGGTGAAACTATTCCTATTCGTATTTGTGGTAGTTTCCCTGCTTTGTACATTTCAGACTTGCAGTAACCTACCCAGCTTCTCCGGCCAAACAATACGAGGAATGCGTTTCTGATGATTCCTATTTTGTTAGATAATAGAAACAAGCTTATTGGCCAGGTAACCATAATAACCAAAGCGGTAATAATATCGAATAAGCGTTTATTCCTACGGTTACTTGGTTTATCAATTGCTTTGATGTCAACAGTATACAAATCGCCACGAGTGTTTATGGAGTTGCTCCCGATTATGGACAGACTGTCCTCCGGGGCAATTTTATAGTCCACTTGGGCATGATGCCAGTTGGTCATTTTATCAATAATTAACTGATGAGGAATACTCTTTGAACAGAAGATGACTTCATTGATTTCGTAGATGGTTATGATATCCCTGGCTTGGCCTATATGTCCAATGAAACCATCAGGCACTGTTGGTTGTTCGGAGTGAAGCACCAGGCCCACAAAATCAGGTTTAATTGATGTGCTTTTAAGAATACTTTCAACCCGTCTTGCTTCTTTTTCATCTCCTAAAACGAGGAATCGCTTTTTTATATCGTACCCAAGCCGGTAACCTTCGAGCTTGAGAAGGTGTGCAACGAAACGATTGATGCAGGCAGCCAGTATCATCCATAAGGTACCAAGCAGGATAAGCGCTCTCGAAAATCTTAAGCTTTCAGGCAGTAACGCATAAAAGACTAAAATTACAAGACTACCGAAAACCACACCTCCAATGGTGTTTGAAAGCTTAATGGGTTTGTCATAACCTCCTGAAAAATAGATGGATAATAACCAAAGTAGCAGATAACCGGGAAGAACAAATCCAACCAGTTCAAAAGGGTAGTCACCACCTCCTTTATAAATGGTCATATAACCCCAGTATTCCTGGATCAAGAAAACTCCGGTATATCCAACGACCAAGTCGGCAAAAGGGAGGGCTATCCGCCTTGCAAATCGCGCCAGAATTGCTAAAAGTGCTCTGAAATAAATGGCAATGTTAATTAGCAGGGTAAAGGTCTTGGCTCGTTTCTGACTGAAATGCTTACGCGCAAAGATGATCATGGCATTATAAAATACAAACACGTAGTTCACCGAACTTTTTTTTGTGCTTTCGCCTTTATAGTGAATTATACGAGTTTCAGGGAAATAGTAGTTTTTATAGCCTGCTTGTGTAATTCTATACGACAGGTCGATATCCTCACCGTACATAAAAAAGTCCTCATCCAACAAACCTGCCTTGTCAAGAGCTTTGCGCCTCATTAGCATGAAAGCACCGGAAAGTACTTCGATTTCATGAATTTGATCTTTGTCAAGGTAGCCCAAATGATAATGCGAAAACCTTTTGGAACGGGGAAATAGACGTGAGAATCCGAAAATCTTGTAAAATGCCGCCAAAGGTGTGGGAAGTCCTCTTTTTGATTCAGGTAAAAATTTACCTTTACCATCAAGCATTTTGACACCTAGCCCTCCGGCATCAGGATGTGTATCCATAAATTGGATCACCTTGCGGAAGGTGTCGTCCTCAACCACAGTGTCCGGATTGAGCAACAACACATACTCACCCTTAGACTTTTTGATGGCCTGATTGTTGGCCTTACTAAAACCAACATTATCCTTGTTGGCAATCAGATGTACTTCCGGGAATTTTTCAGCCAGCATACGTAATGAGCCATCAACTGAATTGTTATCAACTACAAACACTTCTGATTCAATACCTTTAATTGCCTTTCTAACAGCATTTAGGCATTGTTCCAAAAAATGTTCAACATTATAATTGACAATAACAATTGATAGCTTCATAGATACCCGAACTAAAATGAAACGCCATTTTATACACCACAAAGTTAAGAAAGGGATTAAACCATTTCTATTTAATTCACATATCATTTTCCCGCAACTTGTAACGAGACCATTTAACAACGTTATTGATTAATACATGTAGTATCCTTATATGTTAGTTTTAATTAGGGGATAGGCTAATCTAGATTAGGCTTTATGGCAAGGCGATGATTTGAATTTAATCTTTAAGCCTATTCTGCGAATTAATTCAAATGCGAGTCCATCCAAATGTCTGAAAAAATGTCGCTTTCCATATTTTAAAGTGACAACATGTCTTATTCCTTTAGAAAATAACAGAAAGGGTAATGAGGTAGTATGACTATTTTTAATACACTATAACAGAAAGTTAGGGGTTTCTTTGTGTAGTGAGAGCTTGACTTTGGTATTTCGTTTGATCGATCACTTATGAAATAATGTCAGTAGTGGGCACTTAAAACCCACTGATTATTAATTGATTATTATATTGTTCTT
>CALAZZ010000143.1 GCA_937926515.1 uncultured Bacteroidales bacterium
AGATTTGTTCAGAAACCATCCCGGAGGAGTTAACCGGGCCTGCTGCCACAGGCGGAAATGGAGTTTTTACTTATCAATGGCAATCATCAACAAATGGGGTAACATGGTCAAATATATCAGGGGCTACCTCGCTGAGTTACCAACCTGGAGAACTTACTGAAACAACATTATTCCGGAGAGTAGCATATTCAAATACACCATGTCCGGCTGTTACAGAATATACACCCGTAACAATCACAGTGAATGAAATTCCCACTGTTACTAGTCCTTCCTCTGTTTCTATTTGCTCTAATGAGGCAGTTGATTATGTAATCACCTCAGATGTGCCCGGAACAACTTTTGCCTGGACCGGTGCTAACACTTCAGGTACGGTTACAGGTATAACAGCTTCCGGCAGCGGGACATCTATCAATGATATCCTTTCAATTCCTCCCGGAGGCATGGCTTCGGGTATTGCAACCTATACCATTATTCCAACCGGACCTGCCCCAACCTTTTGCCCGGGTGAGCCGTTTGAATTGGTTGTCACGGTATTACCTCTTCCCATTCCTTCATTTATTGATGGTGCAACACCTGTTTGTGTTGGAAGTTCCGGAAATCTTTACAGAACTGAACCTGGAATGACAAATTACAACTGGACGATATCCAGTGGAGGCACAATTAATTCAGGGCAGGGCACTTACGAAATATCTGTCACCTGGACATCTACTGCTGGTCCAAAATGGGTCAGGGTTAGCTATACCGGCACAAATGGTTGTGAACCACTTGAGCCAACTCAATTCAATGTTTCAGTCAACCCATTACCAGATCCAATAATCACAGGGCCAACTACCCCCTGCTTAAATGCGGCAGGTAATGTTTATTCAACAGCAGCCGGGATGACAAATTATATTTGGAATATTTCAGGAGGAACAATCACAGGAGGAGGTAGCACAACCGATAATTCTGCTATCGTCACCTGGACAACGACAGGTGTTAATTGGATAAGTATAACATACACAGATGTAAATGGTTGTACAAATACTACTCCTAAACAGTTCTTTGTTAATGTTTCTGCGCCCACCGTATCAGGACCTCAAACTCCCTGTTTGAGTTCAACTTCAAATGTTTACACAACCCAATCGGGCAATACAGATTATGTTTGGGCAGTTTCTCCTGGCGGAACGATCACTGCTGGTGGTGGCCCAACCGATAACACTGCCACAGTAAGCTGGAACGCCTCTGGTGCTCAAACTGTTTCTGTAAACTATACTACTACAGCGGGATGCACAGCAGGTGATCCTGCTACACTGGCTGTTGATGTACAACCGCTGCCAATAATTACCTTAAATGGAGACGACAATGTATGTGCAGGTTCAACAGGTGTTGTTTACACAACTGAAAGTGGTAAATCACTCTATACCTGGTCAGTATCAGCAGGTGGAACAATTACCGCTGGAGGAACCGCTAATAGCAATACTGCTACCGTTACCTGGCATACCGCAGGTCCTCAGCAGATATCTGTTAATTATACCGATGCAAATGGTTGTGATGCAGAAAGTCCATTCGTTTTGCCTGTAAATGTTAATCCCCAACCAATACCAACAATTGCAGGAAGCACCTCCGAATGCGTGGGAACTACAGGCATTGTTTATGAAACTGAATTAGGTTACTCTAATTATGATTGGACGATTTCAGGAGGCACAATTACTTCCGGATCCGGCACAAATTCTATTGTCGTAAACTGGACTACAACAGGCACAAGATGGGTTGCAGTTAACTACACTGACGCAAGCGGATGTGATGCAGCCACAGCAACACAGTATCCGGTTACAGTACTCCCATTGCCGACACCTGAAATTACAGGATCCAGCTCAGTTTGCGTAGGTGCAACCAATGTGCAATATGCCACAGATGGTGATGCAGGCATTACAGATTATCAATGGACAATATCCGGCGGTGGCACTATTGTTGGATCATCCACAAACGCAAACCTCTTTGTAAACTGGAATACTGTTGGCCCTCAAACTGTTTCAGTTACCTACACCGGAGCAAATGGTTGTGATGCCGCAGCCCCAACTGTTTATAATGTAACTGTTCTTGACCTTCCTGCACCAGCAATAACAGGCTGGGATGACGTTTGTAATAATTCAACCAATGTATATACCACACAGCCTGGTATGACAAATTATGATTGGGTTGTAATTGGTGGGACTATTAATTCCGGCGGAACCGGAACAGATAATACAGCTACAGTTACCTGGAACACAACAGGAGATCAATACATTAGTGTAAATTATGAACAAACCGGATGTCCGGCTACATCACCATTTGTCTATCCTGTTTTCGTAAACCCTTTGCCCATTGTTGATGCCGGTACACAACAATCGATACCCAATGGAACACCCACAACACTTACCGGAACTGCATCCGGAGGAACAGGAACATTACTTTATCAATGGGAGCCGGTTAGTTTAATAGCAACAGGTGAAAATTCGTTGACAGCAACAACAGAAAATATCTATGTAACACAGATTTTTGAATTGGAAGTTACAGATGACAAACTTTGTTCATCAACTGATCAGGTTGAGATCATTGCACTTGGAGACCCTCTAAGTGTTATTGCAACGGCTTCGCCCAATACCATCTGTAATAACGGAGAAACTGTGCAATTAGGAGCTGAGGCCATTGGAGGCAATAGTGATAATCAGGCTGATTACACCTGGACATCCACGCCTGCAGGCTTTTCATCCACAGCACAAAACCCAACTGTTAACCCTACATTTACAACAACATACAATGTTTCTGTGTGGGATGGTTTCAACACGGCAACAAGCACGATTCTGGTAACCGTTAATCCACTTCCAACAGTATTTAATGTTACGGGAGGAGGAGAATACTGTAGTGGAGGTTCCGGAGTAAATATTGGACTAAACGGATCGCAATCCGGCGTAAACTATCAATTGGTATTCAATGGATCAGATATCGGAAGTCCCATTCCGGGAACCGGAAATTCTATAACATTTACTAATAATACAGGTGCAGGAACCTATACCGTGCGTGCAATAAATGCAACAACGTCCTGCGAAAATGATATGTCAGGAAGTGCTACAATTTCCATTAACCCACTGCCAACTGCAGATGCCGGAGATTTTCAACTCATACCCTACGGTACAAGCACTTCATTGATTGGTGATGCAGGCTCAGGAACTTCTCCTTATAGCTACTTATGGACACCAGCTGCCAGCATATCCGGCTCTAACACAAGCCTTACTGCCACCACTACCAATCTATACACCAATACTGATTTTACTTTTAGAGTAACAGATAACAAAGGCTGTATTGCCAGTGATATTGTAAGTATAACACTTGATGGAACTGGTCTCGCTGTAACGGCTACTGCTGTGGAAGATATTATTTGTAACAATGGCGAAACCGTCCTTTTAAATGCCGAAGCTACGGGAGGAAATAGTGCAAACATTGCCAATTATTCCTGGACCTCCACACCGGCAGGGTTTACCTCCAATGAACAAAGTCCTCAGGTAAATCCAACACAAACAACTATCTACCACGTATCAGTTAATGATGGTTTCAATACAGCCACCAATTCCGTAACTGTTACTGTTAACCCACTTCCAACGCTATTCACAGTTACGGGAGGTGGTGAATATTGTAGTGGAGGAAGCGGAATAGCTGTTGGTCTGAATGGTTCACAAACCGGAGTAAGCTATCAATTATTATTAAATGGTGCTGACATAGGAAGTCCTGTATCAGGAACCGGTTCTGCCATTTCGTTTGGAAATCAAACAAGTGCAGGGAATTATACGGTGTATGCTACACATATGACCACCTCTTGCGAGAGAGAGATGACAGCAAATGTAAGCATCTCAATAAATCCTTTGCCAACCGCAGCAGCTGGGGATGACCTAACAATAAATTATGGAACCTCTACTTCATTAAACGGTTCAGCCAGTTCCGGCACAAGCCCCTGGAACTACCAGTGGACACCTGACAATATGATTAATTCGGGTGCAAACACTTCAAATCCGGTTACGGAAAATCTTTTTGCAACAACTGATTTTCTGTTAACAGTTACTGATTCAAAAGGCTGCACAGATACTGATGATATGCAGGTTGTTGTTGTTGGTGATCCTTTAAGCGTTATTGCCAGCGTTGATAACAGTGTGATTTGCAGCGGTGCTTCAGCACAATTAAATGCAATAGGATCAGGCGGTAACTTAACCTATACTTATTCGTGGAGCAGCGATCCCGGTAGCTGGACTTCAACAGAGCAAAGTCCGGTTGTAAATCCAACCATCACAACAAATTATACAGTAACCATTAGTGATGGCTTTAATACCGCAACATCAAGTGCTAGTGTTACAGTAAGGCCACTTGCTATCGTTTATAATGTTACAGGTGGTGGTTCATACTGCACAGGAGAATCCGGTGTGGAAGTTGGTCTTTCAAATTCTGAAACCGGTGTTAGTTATCAACTTTATGTTGATGGATCACCTGTTGGAACTGCTGTAAATGGAACAGGATCTTCAATTTCGTTTGGAGAACAAACTGCAGTTGGAAGTTACACTGTGAAGGCTACTGTTGTTACTTCAGGATGTGAAAATGATATGGCTTCATCTGTTCAGGTCAATACGCTTCCCTTACCAGAAATTTACAGTATGGCCGGTGGGGGCTCTTACCCGCAGGGAGGAATAGGTGTGCCTGTAACGCTTACGAATTCACAGATAGGAGTCGATTACCAATTACTTTTAGACGGTTCTCCAATTGGAACCCCGGTTGCAGGAACAGGTAGTCCGCTGAGTTTTGGAAATCAAACATCAGCTGGTGAATATACAGCTCTTGCACTTAATACTATTACTGGCTGTACCAATGCCATGTCTGGTTCAGTAACAGTTATTATCAACCCTTATCCAACTGTATTTCATGTTTATGGAGGCGGATCCATTTGCTTAGGTTCTTCTGCCGAGGTAGGAATAGATGGTTCTGAAATCGGGGTAGCCTATACCCTATTGCGCGATGGAACCAGCGTATCACTTGATATTCCAGGTACCGGGGATTCTATCCAATTTGGTGCATTTTCAACTCAGGGAATTTATACAGTTAGAGCAGAAAATATTTCAACTGGTTTAACGATAGATATGGATGGCTTTGCCGAAATAATTGTAAATCCATTACCCAATATCTATTCGGTTAGTTACTCTCAGCCGGGGGATAATTGTGTGCCAATCATTCCACGCCTCGGCGGCTCTCAAATAAATGCCGTTTACGAATTAAATTATGAAGATTTTAATGGATTTTATACTTCAGCAATAGAAACCTTGAATGGAACAGGTAATCCATTAAATTTCAGCAGCCAGACCAACTCAGGGATTTATACAGTTTCGGCATATATTGATTACACTGATGTTATATGTAGAATCGATATGAGTGGAAGCTTAATCGCCGATTCAATCCCAAAAGAGTTTCCAATGTCTCCACAAGGGGAATTATGCGAAAACGATGAGGAGCTATGCCTGCTGGGCTCAGAAGCAGGAATTAATTATCAGCTTTGGCTGGGTGATGAACCTGTTGGAAGTGTAATCCCCGGGGCTTCTGACGGAGGCTCGATTTGTTTTGGTACAATAACTGCTCCAGGCACTTACCGCATCCATGCAATTAATACACTCACCGGATGTGAAATTTTCTTTACAAATCAGGTAGTTGTTAATCAACTGCCAATTCAATATGCAATGGCTCCAGTGTATGATTGTGCCGGTTCTGATATCATCCTGGAGGAATGTGAGGCAGGGATTGAATATTACTTATACCTGGAACCAGCTAACAGAGAATTTATTGAGATTCAGGGACCTTTGACATGCAGTGGCAGTGGCCAGATTAACTTTGGGCCACAATTTGATGAAGGCACTTACAGGATCAAGGCTGTAAACCCAACTACCAATTGCTGGGCATGGATGAATGGCACTACAACAATCTATCCCAGTCCGGAAATTTTTGAAATGGCTCCTCAGGGAAATGCCTGCCCGCCAGTAGCAATCTACCTCGAAAACTATCAATTGGATGTTACCTATTATCTGTATCGGGACGGTAATTTAATCCTTTCGGATGACGGTTCGGATGGGTCGGTTAATTTTGGCTCTCAAACTGTTGCCGGAAACTATACGATTGGAGCCATTGAAAACCATCCTAATGGTGTGAGCTGCGAATCGATGATGTCCGGCAGCCTGCAGATTTTTGAAACTCCTGCTGTGCGCACCCTTTTACCTGCAGAAGATTTATGTGCACCCGCTTCGTTCTATCTGAACAGTTCCGAAACAGGCATAACCTATGAGTTATGGAGTGATGTTTCCGGATTGATACAATCAGTTGTTAGCACTGATGGCGGTCAAATTGATTTTGCCCCTGTAAGCAATCCCGGACAATATTTTGCCAGAGCCGTTAACGGCCAAAACTGTTCCATTGAGATGGATGGCATCAGAACGGTTCTGGAAATGCCGGAAGTTTATACGCTTTCGCCACAAGGAAACTGGTGTGCTGATCAACCTCTCTCAATCAATTTGAGCAACTCAGATATCGGATTTACTTATCAGTTATTCCTCACCGGAAACCCCGCCCCTGTTGAAAGCCTTACGGGCACAGGAAGCGAATTAAATTTCTCTCCTGTAATAACGCCGGGCACCTATTACATCATGGCAACCAATGATGTTTCTTCCTGCTCAACCTTGATGCAGGGTGAGGTGCTTATCAATATTATGCCAGAAATATTGAGTGATAATGAATTGTTTTTGTGCAATGATCAATTTACCAATTACACAATTTTGTCTGATGTTCCGGATGCAACCTACAGCTGGATCGTGACAGATAATTCCGGTGGTGCCATTACCGGATTTGCAGATGGAACCGGAAACCTGATAGATCAACAGTTAGTAAACACTTCCGATCAACAGCAATATATTACTTATTCGATTACACCAACCGGACCAGCTCCTACAAACTGTACCGGAAATGTATTTGAACTCACCGTTTTTGTTGAGGCAGTATCGGAAGTTACAAATCCCGAAAACTCTCAATCAATCCTTTCAGGCGATTTCACCGAGGCGGTGATTTTCAGTACCAATATCATTGGCCAAACTGTTGATTTCAATTGGTCAGCCAGCCCAAGTTCAAGCGCATTAACAGGCTATACGCCATCTGGAACAGGAGATTTACCTTCGATGCAAGTTTTCATTGACCCGAATGTTGCAAATCCACCAAATAATGCTTTTATTGAATACACCGTAACGCCCTCGGTAAACGGTTGTGAAGGCGTTGAATTTACCTATACCATACAGGTTCAGCTTAGGCCAAATATTTTTGAACTTCTTGCACCAGGTGCAACAGAAATTTGTAACGACGGAATCTCGCAGGTTCCATTGGAATTAAGCGGGTCAGAAGCTGGTGTAACTTACCGCTTACTACTTGATGGTGTGATACAACCACAGTATGATCAACCGGGCGATGCGGCAGGCACTCCCATCCAATGGTTTGTTGATCAGGCTGGAATCTATTCCTGTATTGCCGTACACGATGTTACCGGTGTTACGGAAAACATGACCGGTATAGTTGAAATTGTTGGTCGCCAGATGCCGATAGCCTACAATCTCACAACTCAGCAGCCCAATAATAATTGTTTGCCCATCACACCCCGCTTAAGCAACTCAGAAGCCAGTGCTGTTTACGAATTACTACTCGAAGATATCAATGGTATTATTACCATTGTAGATGTGCAAAACGGCACTGCAGCAAACGAACCTTTGTTATTTGCACAACAATCCCTGGCCGGAATTTACACGGTAAGAGCCCGCATAAGTTATGACGAAATTAGCTGCGAAGCCATGATGAATGGCAGTATCACCGGAAATGCCCCACCTCAGGAATTCGACCTTAGTCCCGAAGGAGAGCTTTGCGAAGATGAGGTTACTCTTACGATTTTAGGCTCAGAAATAGGTGTTGACTACAGCTTATTCCTAAATGGAATTCCGATGGGTAATACGTTTGCCGGAACTGGTAATCCAATATCGTTTGGAGTCCTGCAAAACCCCGGAACATATCAGGTTCATGCAATCAACACAACTACAAGCTGCGAAATAATTTTCTCAGAAACCTTAACAGTAAATTCAGGCCCCGAAACTTATGCTGTTTTCCCTGTCAATGCCTGTCCGAATACGGAAATTTTTATGACCGACTGCGAAGCCGGCATTGATTATTACGTCTATTTCGAAGCTTCCGTGCGTGGCGTAAATGAGTTTATTGAGGTTGCAGGTCCCTTTACCTGCGGCCCCGACGGAATAAATTTTGGCGCATTCCAGGATGCAGGCATCTACCGGATTAAAGCTGTTGACCCAACTACGAATTGTAGCGCATGGATGGATAACAATGTCACGATTTGGCGTGCTCCTATTGTTTATGCCATGTCGCCCCAGGGAACAGGCTGCGGCCCGATTACTTTTAGCATGGAAGATTTTGAAGCCGATGTCACTTACTTCCTGCTCAGGGATGGAATATCTGTTGAAAGCACTATCGCTACTGGTGGTGTAGTTAGCTTCAGTCCACAAACAGAAACTGGTATTTACACTGTTTCTGCTCAATTTGGCAATGGAGGAAATCATGTTTGTAACAATATGATGTTAGGCCAATTTGAAATACTTCCTCAACCCGAAATCTTTACTTTACGACCGGTCGATTCGCCCATTTGCCCACCGGCAAGTTTCTTCCTGGCCAACTCACAAGCAGGCGTGATGTATCAGCTTTACAATGATCAAACAGGATTGATTCAACAAATAACCAGTACGGTTGATGGCGAGGTGATAAATTTTGATCCGGTAAATACGCCAGGCGAATATTGGGCAACCGCCACACTTGGAAACTGTGAGGCGCAGATGAATGGAATCAGAACAGTTTCGCCATTGCCAACAGCATACAACATCACACCATCGCAAGGTCAGTGGTGTAGCAATGACAACATCGAGATTGGTTTGTCAGATTCCGATATCGGATTTACTTACCAATTACATCGAATTCCCTTTAGTTCTAATCCAATTGCAACTGTTGCAGGTGATGGCAATGCCATTATTTTCGGAACATATACTGAAATTGGTACTTATCAGGTGCTGGCCATTGATGATGCCACAGGTTGTGAGCAATGGATGAATGGCGAAATTCAAATAAATGATCCACCCCTGCCGTTTAACATAACCGCAAATGGATTAGTGCCACAAGCTGGATGGAACTGTCCACCGGTTGAGATTGGACTTCAATTGTCCGAAACAGGTGTCAACTACACCCTTTTTCAACCTGATGGAACGACTACCCTGGCCGGAACCGGTGCTGCACTGTTTTTTGGAACTTATTCCACCTCAGGCGAATATTATGTGGTGGCTACCAATCCAACCACTACATGCAGTGCCGAAATGCCTGGAACCATCAATATTTACGAGGGCCCTGAAATATTTACACTTACAATAGTTGGCGAAGATTCCTATTGTTTTGGTGATGACAATGCCATTGAATTGGTTTTAAATTCATCACAGCCAGGGGTTAT
>CALAZZ010000144.1 GCA_937926515.1 uncultured Bacteroidales bacterium
CCGGTGCTGAATTACAAACTTCAGTTAGGTAGAGTTTTTACTTATCAGAAATAAGCGCTTCATTTTTAATTAAATGAAGCGCTTTTTATAGTTGCCAATAATTTTTGATGAGGAAGCGATAGGGTAATTCAGCATCCTCTTCAGCATAGGATATTCCAATTCTTGGAGTGTTAATTATTTGGTAATCTGCATCTTTTTTTCTGTTTGTTTCGATCCATATCTTATTTCCTGAAAGTGGCAGTTCGTTGTGACTTAGCTCTATTCCCATTGCCTTGCTAAATTTTCCGGGGCCGTCAAGCTTCAATTGCCTGATGTCATTTATGCCCATCCGGCTCATCATAATGGGGTGATTCGTACTTGGTATTGCGCCTCTGATCAGGATTGCATGGGGTGTGTTTTCCGTAGCAGTTACGATATTAAACAAATTGTGAATTCCATAACATAGATACACATATGCATGTCCACCTGAACGGTACATGACCGAAGTGCGTTTTGTAAATCGGTTGCCCCAGGCATGTGATGCTTTGTCGGTTATACCGGCATACGCTTCTGTTTCTGCGATTATAGCACCGCACAACTGCTTGTCGAATCGTGTGTAAATAATGCAACCAACCAACTCTTTGGCCAGCTCAACCACATCCTCACGGCAATAAAATTCAGAATTTAACTTCATATCCTATTATAAACCCAAGCCTAATTGACCTGTCCAATGCAGGCAATCATTGTCATCCTTGTGAAGAATTTTGTTCTGAAGCATCCAACGGATTGTCATTAAAACTTTTTCTTCAGGGAAGCCGTCCACCAATCGTGCTATTTCAAACACTCCATATGAACTGCCTGATAAATTCTGCTTCAATTGGGCGTATATGTTATTAAACTCAATATCGGTAAGATTCAAATCATTTCTGCGTGAACACACATCACATCTTCCGCAGCGATGTACATCTTTTTCTCCAAAATAGGCAAGCAACTGTACGCTGCGGCATTGTGAGTTGTTGTTAACAAAATCAATGACAGCCTGCAATCTTTTGGCAGCTGCTACTTTTCGGTCTTTATAGTTTTCGTGTGAAAGGAATAGGTCTGCCGGATCAAGCCTCTCGGAAACAAAAATCAGCTGGGGTTTTTCCTTTCGCGGCATATAATTCAGATAGCCTGATTTTTGCAATTGGAGCAGGTTGGAAGTTACTTTTTCGGGCTTCAAGTCAAGTTTTCGAGCAATATCCTCTTCAATAATTTTTACGAAATCAGTAAAGATACCCGGATAGGTGCGTAATAAATGCTTTAGAAACGGATCAAAATAAGGTTGTTCGACCTGCAGGCGGTAAAGGTCTTCGCGGTTGGCTGTTATGAATAATTTGGAAGGGGTGTACATGCTCTCGGTCAGCAGCAGCAGGCCCTCCTTTTCAAGGAGTTTCAATGTGCTGAAGACTTCAAGAATGGAAAAATTATAAGCTTTTGAAAATTCAGCTATCTCAAAATCGAATGCCTGGTCTTTACCTGATCCGATTGGTAATTGAAGGTAATTGCCCAATGCCATATAGATGGCTTTGATCTGGCTCAGCTCTGGGAAGGAAGTTTCAAAATTCGATTTAAGTTTTTGAATGTCTGTATCATGGCATATTAAATAGGCTTCGGAATCCTTTCCGTCACGTCCGGCACGCCCGGCTTCCTGAAAGTAGGCTTCCAGGCTATCAGGCAGATCGAGATGGACGACTTTTCGCACATCAGGCTTGTCAATACCCATACCAAAGGCATTGGTAGCTACCATCACTTTTTTCGACCCTAGCATCCAGGCCTGTTGCCGCTTATCTCGGGTTGAAGCATCAAGGCCAGCATGATAACTGGTAGCTGTGATGCCTCGTGAGGCTATGAAGTCAGCTATATCCCTGGTTCTTTTTCTGTTGCGCACATATATAATGCCACTGCCACTTTTCAGGTTTTCCAACAATCGAACCAATGGTCCATATTTATCTGCATCCGCTATTACATTGTATGTTAGGTTTTTGCGTTCATAGCTTGTTTGAAACACATTGTATTCTCTAAAATGGAGTTTATCCTGTATGTCCCTCACCACTTCGGGGGTTGCAGTGGCTGTGAGCGCCAGCACCGGTGTGTTTGGAAGAAATGGCCTGATTTCAGCAATACGTAGATATGGAGGCCTGAAGTCATAACCCCACTGTGAAATACAATGTGATTCATCAACAGCAATAAGGTTGATATTCATACGCTTGACAGCTTCAATAAACCGATCGGTAATCAGCCTCTCAGGTGAGACATACAAGAATTTCAGTATCTTAAAAACAGCCTGGTTATAGATAATTTCAATCTCATTCGGATGTTGACCGGAAAATAGTGCTGCTGCTGCAATTTTGCGTTGCTTTAGATGTTGAACCTGATCCTTCATAAGCGCAATCAGCGGGGTAACAACAAGACACATTCCATCCATGGCCATTGCCGGAACCTGAAAACAAATGGACTTTCCCCCTCCTGTGGGTAAAAGTGCCAGGCAGTCTTTTCCACTGAGGGCGGCATCTGCAATTTCTTCCTGCATGGGTCTGAAGCTCTGATACCCCCAGTACTTTAACAAAGTATCTCTGGTGACTTTACTCATGTTTAAGTATTATCCGACTTAAAGATATAATAATTGGTTGGAATTACAAGCAGTGAGTCCACAGAAATTCGTTGTTCCACTCTTCCTGACTTCCGGATAAAAATGAGAATGAAGTTGCACAGCACTGGCCTGCAGATACCTATCAAACCTGTCACTACTGTTTGGGTGTCACAGGCAAATCCTATTGTCCTTTTGTTTTGGCAAAAGGACCAAAACCATCTGCGCAAATTAATGCCGGCGCGCTCTTGAAAAGTGCAACTAAACCTGGCAAAAAAGTGGTTTCGGCCTAAGGGCCTCAACCAAACGTCCTTTGGGCCGTTTTTGCCGGTTTAGTAAGCGCTTTTCAATTCACTGCCCCACCGCCCTCAAATTTGAGCGGGCCAGCGCAGCAGTTAATTCATGATGGCGTGTTAATAACCTCAATATCTGAAATGCTTGAAGATATACTACCAATATGTTTGAAGCAGCGGGCAGGCCATGCCCCAATACGGTTGACGGACAAGCCCCTCGCCAACACCGCATTTGCTATGGCCAACGCGCCAGGTGAAAGACCATTTTGTTTCGGCAAAAGGACGATCTGCCGGCTGGCAGAGTACAGGCAAATCTGTCTTGCCCGGGGATAAACCCACAATCCAAATTGAAAATGAAACTTCTCGGCTTTTAAATCAAATTGCATCGATCAATAATTCTTTATGGAGAAGAAAGTGGGTGCCCAATCCGGAAAACAGGAGAAATTCGTTGTTTCACTTTTGACACAATTAAATTTCCAACTGATGAAATAAATAAATCAATTGACAAGAGGGATGCATTGGGTTGCAATGTAAGGGTATATTTCTAGTTGGCCGAACGAAAACGAATATGAAAACTGAAACCAAATCTGCTTTTTCAGTCATATAGTTTGGTATTCCCTTTATGATGACGCGGTTCATAGGGGCAGTGACGGCAGCCGTTTCCGCAGCAGTAACCTCGCTTTATAAGAAAAGCCGGAGTCATCACACGATAATCGTTTTCCATGTAATAGTCTACACCTTCAACAAGCTTGTTGTTAAACCGATAATATTTGTCTTCGTTTGATGGAGTCAAAGTTTATGGTGTTTATTGGATGGGAAAGTGAAGGTCAATTTTGAAATCATCAATTTGGAATTCTTTTTTCTCCTTGTTCCAAACATAAATTTTCACATTGAGCAAGTCATTAGTCCATCCGGGTACGAAGAAACCGAATCTGGCTTTCCGCCAGGATCCTACCCTGTAATCAGGCATCTCTTTCATTCTAAAGGACTTGTAATAGACTAGCCTATTATCCATATTGGTTGCTGCATACACAAGCAGGGCATCCATGGTGGTATTTGGCTCAAACTCACGATAGGAAACGGTCGCTTTTACATAAATGGGGTTCTTGATTTCGCGGAGGCGGTCTCCGGCGAGCACCAGTGTAGGGCTATATTCAAACTGTTCGTTCATTTGTGCAACTTGTCTTCCGGAAAACGCATCCAATGCAAGCGTGATGCCACTTAAATTCCATGGTTCAGAATGTTGTTCCATATCAAGGAAGAAGCTTTCCACCTTATAGTTGTCAAGTGAGCCGTAATACGACTCAGGCTGTCCTCCTAATACACCTTTGTATTCATCAGCAGTCTTTAAAAATACATACCAATACTTATCTTTAGTCATGGCATCCGGATGAATGATTCCTTTTTGATATTGATAGGCTTGCACAAGGTTTAAGCTTGTCGTAAGAACTACAAAAGCTGAAATTAGGATACGCAGTTTTTTTCTGCTTGCAATGAATTGGAAAAAGCGTGCAATGGGGATCAAAAAGAGCGCATAATAGTCTATCATTGGGCGCATCCCAAAGCTATCACCATAAAACCAGTTCCACCATGAGGAAAGAAAATAAACCAGAAGTAGAAAAAACAAAGTAAAGGTTATGAGTTGAAATTTAGACCCTCTAAGTAAGTAAACAGAAGGAATAAGCAAAATCATCAAAGGCGTATATAAAAAGAATCCTTTGCGGTAACTAAATAAAAAATCAATCATCGCAGGATGTAAAAAGTTGAAACCTTCATTTTGGTAGGACCAATAAAAAAGTTGGCCGGTCTGAACCAGGTTAAAGATTAACTGAATGCTAATAACCGCAATGGGTATGAGAATTGCAGCAATAATTAGACGTAGATTCTTCTTTAGCCGGGTTAATGCTGAAGTAAGCATGTGCGAGCGTTCAGCCAAAAAAGGCAATGCAAATACAACAAAGCCATTAGTAGGCCTGATCAGTATTACAAGTCCAAGAGCAAAGGCAGCCAGGTAAAGACTGCGATTTGAAAGTGTAAGAAAAAATTGCCTGGATGCCAATAAAAACAGGGATATGGCAAAAAAAGAATAAGCGTGCGAGTGAGAAGGATGAAGGAAGGTATAATAAAACAAATTTGTGCCAAGAAGGACCGCAACCAATGACAACGTAATTGTGTTACGGTTAATATTATAGGTTGTTAGTAACCTCCCTGTAATAAGTAAACCCGCGGCCGTATAGATAGCAGCAGCAAGGGCAACTCCATATTGAAACAAAATATTATATCCATCAGGCGGCATTCCGATAATGAAGGAATAGAGCAGTGCCAGCAGATAAAAAGGGAGTATTAGCAGGGAGGTACCAAGAAAATATTTGTTGGTAAGCACGTCATCTTTGCGGTGGAAGTAATGCCCGACATAATCCAGTCCCCGTTTTGATTTTTCGTATTCGAAAACAGCTGTGAAATCTGTTGTTTTATGCACCAGGAGGGTCGTGAGGTAGGCATAATAACCGGAACCATCACCATCTATGATCCTTTTACCTTCGCTTCCCCTGAGCAGCTGAATGATGATAAATAATACTAGTATACCGCTAATTAATAGAGTTCGCATATGCAGCTACTTTCAGTTTGTGAATATAATGATCTTTCTGATAACACTCCTGTTTGCATGCTCGAATCTGAAGAAATATAAACCGGACCTCTTCTCCCAGTTATTAAAAAGCTCATTCAGCTCGAACATATTAACTCCTTTTTTGAGCATGAGTTGTTTGCCACTGGTGATTGGACTTCCTTTTTCATCATAAATATAAAGCAGGTATTGGGCATTCATTTCTGATTGGATGGTTAACAGCCCATACGGCCTGATTGGATTGGGCATGATCTTAAGGATATCGGGCTCATTATAAGTAGATATGCCTACATCAACAAATAGAAATACCAGCATATTGTTCTCCCCATTTATTAAAGTGTCGGCCTCAATCACAATATCCATATGGGTGGCTGTACCTTCATAATGACCATAAGGGAGGTTTTCAAAAGTATAATAATCATCCTCAATCAAGGCGTTATATGTTCCTTCCGGGCCGGTTATCTGGACCTGGGTCGGAATGATAGGTGCATTATATTGGTTTATAGCGTACACATGCACATCGGTCCGCACCACTTCCATTTCAACTTCAACCTGAGTGGTCTGCCCTGCTTCAACTATGACCTCCTCCATCAGGAAGTCATTGGTATAGGGGTGAGTAGCTTCCAGTGTATAGGTTCCGGCTGCGAGCTCAATGGAGAAATTTCCATTTTCATCTGCCTGGACTTGTTCACCGCCGGCCGAAATTAGTGTAAGTGCCGGATCTGCAGTTCCATTGTAGAAGCTTACGGTTCCGTTGATAAATCCATTTGTTTCAATCAAGCCCAGGCTACCATTGCTGTGTAAATTCTGGGCATATATATCCTGGTTGCCATTTCGATTGTCTCCCCAGGCAAAGACCATTTGGTTGTTGAAGAGGGCTGCATCATCCAGGTGCATTTTAGATGAAACCACGCTACTAAGCGCAATACTACCACCATCCCAGGCTTGTTCACCGTTTGATTTTAGGCGCATGGCCTTAATGGCAGTTTGAACCCCATCGAAGTAATCCTCATAAATCAAAACCATTTCTGAAGCAAGTCCGATGGCAAATTGAGGTAGCACGGCATTGCCGGAAACAGGAATGATTTGAAGGCCCACATCAGGCCAGAGTTTTGTGCCATTCGCTGTAACTTTTTGACCGAAGATCCCCCATTGAGTCTGCAGGTCGTTCAATTTGTTCCAATAAATGTAAACATGTTCATCATTATCAGGCTTGGCAATGTTGGGATAAAAGTGATTCATGTGGCTATCAGTAGCCAGCAACAATCCATTGGCGGTGTATTGTACTGCACCATTTACGTTTACATACTGTATGTAAGGGTGAGAGCGATTGGTCATATTCCTGTCCTCATGCCAGGCTATATAGAAACCATCATTGCCATCATTCACCATAGGAAGTATCTGGGTCCAGGCAGAAATTCCTCCGGCATTGGAAATTACAGTATTACTAAACCAAACCGGTGATCCTGATGCATTGAATCGTTGTGCCAGTATATGCCTTGTGGGGGCGTTAACAGGACCTGAATCCTCAAAAAACTTCATAATGACATCGTCCTGTCCTACAGGCATCAATTGTGGCCACGAATACCGGTTTGAAGTGGTGAGTGTTATTCCGGATTCGCCCCACTGTTTGGTTCCTGAAGGGTTTAGTTTCTGTATGATGATGTCATTTTCTGACTGCCATGCAAATACGGCATTATTTGCAGCTGTGATTGCTACCTTGGGTGAGACATCGAAATTGGAGCTGTTTGAAAGCATGATGCCGTCAGCTCCCCAAACAAAGTCACCATCAGGGCTGATGCGATAGGCAACCACATTGTTATTTCCTCCGGATCGGATATCCTGCCATGTGAGCACAGCATGATTTTCATGATCTACGGACATATCCCAGTCGGTAAGCCAGGACATCTGTAAATGATTGCTGACCAGTATGCCGTTTTGCGTCCAAAGCATATTTCCCTCATAATCGTATCGTTGCAGCCGCATATTATAATTACCGCCTTCACTTGAAAAATATCCGATATAATAATCTCCTGACGGGCCCACAGCTATTTTAGGTATGGTTTGTTCCGATGCAAATGTGGTAACCTGAGAGTTAACAAACGGGTTATCTGACCATTGAGCTAGAGCATTGCTTAGCACTAATAAACAGAGGATAAGACTTAGTCCAAATTTTTTCATGGTTCGTAAACGATTTGGTTGATGGTTAGGGTAATGAATATCATGTTTTTACTTTGTACAAAATTAATACAATTCAATAGCAATGATGATTAAAAAAGCAAAGTAGAACTACTCGCAAAGTTAGCATATGTTTGTTTGTCATATGAAATAGTTTATGTTATGAAAGCTCAGATTATTATTTTTGCACTCCAAGCCGAAAATCATGACAAGCTTTTTTCAGCACGGATATTTTGTATTGTTTGTGATCATATCCATGGGTATGGTCATTGGCAATATCAAAGTAAAAGGCTTCTCGCTGGACTCGTCTGCTGTTATTTTCGTGGCTTTGTTTTTGGGCCATCTTGGTTTCACCATACCTGGTGAATTTCAAACTCTTGGTTTATTATTGTTTATATTTACTATTGGCGTACAGGCCGGTCCGGGTTTTTTTGATGGTTTTCTCAAATATGGCAGGCACCTGATATTTCTGGCACTGATACTTATTGGTTCAGCCTCATTGATGCTCATCATCTTTAAGTACCTGTTCGATATTGATACTGCGCTTGCTATAGGTATTTTGAATGGTGCACTAACAAGCACTCCCGGCCTGGCAGCAGCCTTTGATGCAACACAATCGCCAATGACTGCGGTTGGATATGGCATCGCTTACCCTGTTGGCGTGATCGGAGTTATATTGTTTATGCAGCTTTTCCCGCGTTTGCTGAAGGTCAATTTCAAGCAAGAGGAGATGAATTACCAGGAAATGGTGCAGGAAGCCCATCCCGATATCAGCAGTGTTATCCTTCGGGTAACCAATGCCAATATTGATGGCAAAACCTTAAGTGACCTGGATATTCGTTCCATGACACAGGGTGTGATTTCACGCGTAAAACATAAAAATGAGATATTCACCCCCACGGCTGACACAAGGTTATATCTTGGTGATGTGATAAAAGGTGTGGGCAATGAGGAAGCTTTGCACAAGCTACAAATACTGATCGGAGAGCCTTCTGATGAAGATCTTTCATTCGATGACCGTTATGTTGTGAATTGGTTGCTGGTGACAAACAAGAAAATTGTTAACAAAAGCTTACGTGAAATTAACCTTACCGCTTTGAATGCAACTATCACCCGAATTCGACGCAGCGGCATTGATCTGACACCTCAGCCACACAGTAAGCTTCGCTTCGGCGACAAACTGCTTATATCAGGAAGCAGTCAGGAAATGAAGCAAGTATGCAGGCTGTTGGGTAACGATGAAAAACGTCTTTCTGAAACAAACTTCTTACCTATCTCGCTTGGTATCGTGATCGGCATATTTGTAGGTTCCATCAGTTTTCCCTTTTTTGGCCTGTTCGATTTCAGCCTGGGTTTGACAGGTGGCGTATTGGCTACAGCGTTAATTCTTAGTTATATTGGTAAGACGGGTAATATACTTTGGTCCATGTCGGGAAGTGCAAATCAGTTGCTTCGGCGCCTGGGTATGTTGCTCTTTATGGCCACTGTGGGTACCAATGCAGGTGGGGAATTGGCCGGTATATTGCATGCTGATGGCATGCTGTTGATATTGATTGGCTTGTTAATCACCTTTATTCCAATGATCATTGCGGGATTGCTTGGGCGTTATGTTTTCAGGATGAATTTCATTAGCTTGTTGGGCGTGCTTGCAGGAGCCATGACAAGTACACCCGGACTGGCTGCTATTGACAGCAAGACGAGTTCGGAAGCAGCATCACTGGGCTATGCCACGGTTTACCCTGCTGCCTTGGTATTAATGATCATAGTTTCACAACTACTGGCACTAATATGAGGATTCCTCTTCCGGTTTTCTGAAAAAATATACTTTTGTCAATCAAACTACGTTGCTTTTTTAAAAGCGATGATGTT
The DNA here is from genome assembly GCA_937926515.1 of uncultured Bacteroidales bacterium. Classification (GTDB taxonomy): domain Bacteria; phylum Bacteroidota; class Bacteroidia; order Bacteroidales; family F082; genus CALAZZ01. Next base: position 9,575 of record CALAZZ010000144.1, read on the forward strand.
TGATATTGTTTAACCCTTTATAGACACCAATGAAGCTAAATTATAAATTTTCTCTACTTCTTATTCTTCTATTCTTTAGTGTAATAAAGGCATTTCCTGCCTATTTGCTCATTCCGATGGACAATTCGCAGTCTAATCATCTAAAGGCCTATGGGATTGCCTTTTGGGTACTTGAGCGCGATGTGGAGATCAGCTGGTTGCTCAACTACAGGGGGGGCAGTTATTTGATGCCTCATCATGCTTCGATTGAACGTGAATGCCGTTTGCGAAATGTTACGTATCAGGTGTTAGCTGATGTTCAGGCTGCTTCCATTCTGAATGAGATTGCTGATCCCGGTGCCAATATGGACGAGATGAAACTTCAGAAACCACCAAGGGTAGCCGTGTATTCACCGAAAAACAAACTCCCGTGGGATGATGCAGTTACCTTGGTGCTTACTTATGCTGAGATACCCTATGATGTAATCTACGATGACGAAGTTTTAGAAGGTGTTCTGCCCCTTTATGACTGGTTGCATTTGCATCATGAAGACTTTACGGGTCAATTTGGCAAATTTTGGGCACGCTACAGGCATTTCCCCTGGTACCAGGAAGATGTGCGACTACAGCAAGAGACTGCTGAGCGATATGGTTTTACGAAAGTTTCACAGCTTAAGTTGGCGGTAGTAAAAAAGATTCGTGAGTTTGTTGCTGGTGGCGGATATCTGTTTGCGATGTGTTCGGCAACGGATACCTATGATATTGCATTGTCTGCTGATGGTCTTGATATTTGCGATGTGATGTTTGATGGGGATCCTATTGGTCCCGGTCACCCCGAAATGCTTAATTACCATAATTGCTTTGCTTTCACAGATTTTACTCTTAATACCAATCCAAGTGATTATCAGAAATCCAATATTGATGTGACCCATACTCGCTCACGATCCATCAATCAGGCCAATGATGTTTTCACTTTGTTCGAGTTTTCAGCAAAATGGGACCCGATACCCAGTATGCTTACACAAAACCATGAACAGTTGATCAAGGGTTTTATGGGGCAGACCACGGCTTTCAACAAGGAATTTGTAAAGTCAAATGTGATTATCTTGGGTGACAACAGAGCATTTCAGGAAGATCGCTATATACATGGAACTTTTGGCAATGGTTTCTGGACATTCTATGGAGGTCATGATCCCGAAGACTATCAGCACTTTGTGGGTGATCCACCTACAGAACTGGATATGTATCCCAACTCACCGGGCTTCCGACTTATCCTGAACAATGTGCTGTTCCCGGCTGCAAAGAAGAAGAAACAGAAGACCTGATCCTTAGTTCACTACGATACACTTATTGGTGTTATTTCAAGCAGGTCTATTGTTTGCGCTCATAGTTCTCGAACCGGTATCTGAATTCATTTTGGGGATCGTTTGTAACAATCGTTTTATCTGTGAGAGTCCAGAGGGAGAAATCTACTTCAGGGAAGAAAGTATCTGCTTCAAAGTCCTTCTCTACGATGGTCAGATATAGCCGGTCGGCCAGTGGCAGGAATTGTTTGTATACAGAACCGCCACCGATAATGAACACCTCTTTTTCGTTCTCAACCATATGAAGGGCCTCCGGTATGGAGCTTGCTATTTCACAATTATCAATATGATCATTTTCCTGGTCAGAGAGTACTATATTTCGCCTTTTTGGCAAAGGCCCGTTAGGGAGTGATTCGAGTGTACGCTTTCCCATAATTACGGCATGCCCGGCTGTAATCTTTTTGAACCGTTTCAGGTCGTTTGAAATATGCCATAGAAGTTGATTGTTTTTACCAATAGCATAGTTTCTTGCGATTGCAACGATGATGGATATAATGGGTTTGTCATCTTTCATAATGTGTAGGTTTTAGACTGCTATTTCACCTTTGATATGTGGATGCGGATCATAACCTTCCAACTTAAAGTCGTCATAGGTGAATTCGAAGATGCTTTTCACATTTGGGTTAAGCTTCATAGTGGGTAAGGGTCTGGGCTGTCTTCTAAGCTGCAACCTGACTTGCTCCAGATGATTGATGTAGATATGTGCATCACCGAAAGTCAGAATAAATTCTCCAGCAACCAGATCGGTCACTTGTGCCATCATCATCGTAAGCAGGGCATAGGAAGCAATATTGAATGGCACACCGAGAAATATATCTGCACTTCGTTGGTACATCTGGCAGGATAATTTTCCGTTGGCCACATAAAACTGAAACCAGGCATGACAGGGTGGGAGTGCAGCTTTACCTTGGGCTACATTCTGCGCAAAGGTTCTATTAGTGTCGGGCAAAACGGATGGATTCCATGCTGCAACGATATGACGCCTGCTGTCGGGATGGTGCTTGATGCTTTCAATCACCATGCTTATCTGGTCAATGCCTTCATTATTCCAGTTTCGCCACTGCGCACCATACACAGGGCCCAGGTCTCCCTTTTCGTCTGCCCATTCGTTCCAGATACTCACCTTGTTATCTGTCAAATATTTTATATTGGTATCTCCTCTCAGAAACCATAACAGTTCATGAATAATAGATCGTAAATGCAGTTTTTTTGTTGTAACAGCTGGGAATCCTTCCTGAAGGTTGAACCGAAGTTGTGGGCCAAAAATACTTAGGGTGCCGGTCCCGGTCCTGTCAGTCTTACGGACACCTTCGTCCAGCACCTTATTAATTAGTTCGAGGTATTGTTTCATTTGTGATGATACTTTAACTCAGATGCAAATGATTTGATCAGCTTGCTTCATTATCCGATGAGCATTCCAACTATTGTAGCTGACATCAGTGAGGCCAGTGTACCCCCAAGCAATGCACGCATTCCGAACTTAGAGAGCAGAACACGTTGGTTTGGTGCCAGTGATCCGATTCCACCTATTTGAATGCCTATCGAAGCGAAGTTAGCAAATCCCGCCAGCATATAGGTAGCCATAATGATGGATTTCGGGTCGGAAAATAAATTTGCAGCTTTTAGCTCAGAAAGGCTCACATAGCCAATGAACTCAGTCATAATGATCTTTTCGCCGAGCAAACGGCCGAGAAGGATAATATCTTGAATATCAACACCTATAAGCCACATAACGGGCGCGAAGATATATCCGAGTATGAATTGAAGTGAAAGTTCTTCATATCGTCCATTTGTGACCTGAGCGATATTTTCGTTCACCCCCAATAAATTTCCGAGGCCTACTGACAGATAATTGAATAAGGCGATAAAGGCAATAAACACCAGTAACATAGCAGCTACATTTACCGCTAGTTTGAGCCCTTCGGTAGTGCCGTTTGAAATGGCATCAAGCACATTACTCCCAATCTGATCTTTACTAATATCCATTGTTTTATCTACATCTTCAATTTGGGGCAGCAATATCTTTGAGATCACAATGGCGCCCGGAGCTGCCATTACTGAGGCAGCGAGCAGGTGCTTGGCAAACATAAGTCGCTGCACAGGATCATCTCCTCCAAGGAAACTAATATAAACAGCAAGAACGCCGCCGGCCAGCGTTGCCATTCCTCCCATCATCACCAGCAAAATCTCCGATTTGTTCATTTTTGGAAGGTAGGCTTTAATCATAAGTGGTGATTCCGTTTGTCCCAGAAAAATGTTTCCGGCTACAGAAAGACTTTCTGCTCCTGACAGCTTCATTAAGCGCGACATAGCCCAAGCCATTGCCTTTACAATACGTTGAATGACACCAAGATAAAACAGCAGGCTTGTAAGTGCAGAAAAGAAAATAATGGTCGGGAGAATTTGTACAACGAAATTTTGCAATGCAAGTTCAATGTTATTGGTGCCAAACGACTTAAAAAGAAATTCCGTACCAGCTTTGGTGAAGTCGAGAATCAGAACAAAAATGTTTCCAACAAACTCGAAAAAAAACTGCACCCATGGAACATAAAGCACACCCACCGCAAGCAATACTTGTAGACCGAGCCCGGTGGCGATCACTTTCCAGTTGACGGCCCTACGGTTGGAGCTAAATAAAAAAGCAATGAACACCAAAACAAGCATTCCAAAAAGGCCCCTGAGGATGGTGACAGGTTTGAATCCGGTACGCCTATCCATTTGCAACAGATTGCTTCTATCCCCCAAGCCGCCATCCTCATCTGTTAAAGTTTCGACCGTATCTGCCTGTTGAGTTTCGAATGGAAGATCGCCGAAAGTGGTTGTATCCTGAAAATGGTTGGCTGAAATATAAGCAATAATCAGAACAAAAAGCCCTGTGAATGCTAGTTTAACGAGCAAAGATTTCTTCATTTAGGATGGTTTTGATATGAATTATTTGAGAAAAGCAACGCCTGACTGAATAGGGAGCCTTAATTTTTTTGGCTGCAAGTTAAAACTTTTCTTTTCTCCTTTTGATCTCATCCCTGATTCGGGATGCTTTTTCGTACTCTTCTTTTTCCACTGCTTTTTGAAGCAAATCCTCCAATTCGTCGATGAGGTAATCCGAAAACTCCGTATCTGATTTTTCATCTCCGGTTTTTTCTGTTTTCTCCTCTGCAGGTTTTTCTTCCGAATCCATTACGATTCCAGCATCGGCGAGAATGGGTTCGTAAGTATAGATTGGGCATTGAAAACGGATTGCCAATGCAACAGCATCAGATGTGCGTGCATCTACTTCACTCACATTACCATTGTGTTCACACACCAGGATAGCGTGGAAAACACCTTCCTTGAACTTATTTATGACCACTTCGAGCAGGCTGATATGGTAATGAGCAGCAAAATTCTTGAAAAGGTCGTGGGTCATTGGGCGGACAGGTTGCAATCGCTCCAATCCAAGTGCAATCGATTGCGCCTCAAACCCACCGATTATAATAGGTAAGCGTCTCTTGCCTCCAACCTCGCCCAGCACCAGGGCATAAGCACCGCTTTGTGACTCACTGTAAGACATTCCGATAATTTCCAAGCCAATTTTAGTCATGATATCAATCGTGATTTTTTTAAACTATAAAAGTAATACGAAATTTTGAGTAAGCCCAATTAATATTGAATTCAAGTCTTAGTTTATCACCGAACAAAAGTGCCGCAGATTAAAATGTCCAAAAAAATATCTTTGATAATTACTGGATTGTATCTATTTTTGCGCGCTCCTAAAGCACACTTATGTTTGTAATGAGTGAATTAATCAATCGAATTTCTTAAATCAGACCAACAAATCTATGGAACAAATTATTTGGTATATCCCACTTGCAGGAATTGCAGGGTTGATATTTATGTACCTGAAAACTAAATGGGTAGGTAAACAGGAAACCGGAACGGAAACAATGCAAAGGATTGCGGGAAATATTGCTAAAGGGGCGATGGCATTTCTAAAAGCTGAGTATCGTATTCTGGCAATTTTTGTCGCTTCTGTATCTGTGCTTTTATATTTTAAAGGCAGCTCAGAAGAATCATCAAACGAATTTGCCGTAATCTCTTTCATCACTGGCGCTGTGCTTTCAGCTTTGGCTGGGTATATCGGGATGCGTGTGGCAACCAAGGCCAATGTGCGTACTGCACATGCTGCACGTACATCACTAACATCAGCCTTGAAGGTGGCATTTGGAGGAGGAACTGTGATGGGTATCGGTGTGGTTACGCTCGGACTTCTGGGCTTAAGCCTGCTGTTTATCTTTTTTAACCAATTCATTGGCGAATCCTGGGGACTTGAGGTGGTGCTCAATGTGATTTCGGCTTTTTCTTTGGGAGCATCCTCCATTGCCTTGTTTGCTCGTGTTGGCGGTGGGATTTACACCAAGGCAGCTGATGTGGGCGCTGACCTGGTAGGTAAAGTTGAAGCCGGGATACCGGAAGATCATCACCTTAATCCGGCTACAATTGCTGATAATGTAGGCGACAATGTAGGGGATGTTGCCGGTATGGGTGCTGACCTGTTTGAATCCTTTGTGGGCTCGATCATTGCTGCCATGGTGTTAGGGGCAGCTTTCATGACTTCCCAGTTTTTTATTGACGAGTCCGCCTTTGGAAGTATAAGTGCTGTATTATTGCCGCTGTTTATGGCTGCAACAGGAATATTTACTTCAATAGTGGGCACCTTTTTTGTACGTGTAAAAGAAGGAGGCAATCCACAAAAAGCACTGAATACAGGTGAGTTTGTTTCAGCCGGATTATTGATCGTGGCATTTTATGTATTAATAAAATGGATGTTGCCGGCCAGCTGGGTATATCAGGATATGCTTTACGATGTGGAACGAACCATCACATCCAATGGTATATTTTTCGCCTCAATCATTGGATTGATTGCAGGCTTGCTCATCGGCATTACCACTGAGTATTATACCGGTGTTGGAAAAAAACCGGTAATAAATATTGCAAGACAATCCATAACAGGGCATGCAACGAATATTATAGCTGGCCTGGGAGTAGGCATGCTTTCAACCGCGCTGCCCATTCTGATAATTGCGTTTTCCATTATGGTAACATTCCAAATTGCAGGCCTTTATGGTATTGCAATAGCAGCGGTAGGCATGCTTTCCACCCTGGGTATTCAACTTGCCGTTGATGCTTATGGTCCCATCGCTGACAATGCGGGTGGTATAGCTGAAATGTCGGAGCTGCCACCAGAGGTGCGCCAACGGACTGATCAGCTTGATGCTGTGGGAAATACAACTGCAGCCATTGGAAAAGGTTTTGCTATTGGATCAGCGGCACTCACTGCGCTTGCTCTATTTGGTGCTTATATGACAGCTGCCAATATTAAGGTGATTGATATTTCGGAAGCACCAGTGATCACCGGTATTTTTGTTGGTGGGATGCTTGCTTTTGTGTTTTCAGCACTTTCAATGGCTGCTGTCGGACGTGCGGCCATGGCAATGATTCAGGAGGTGCGACGTCAGTTTAATGACATACCTGCCTTAAAAGCTGCGCTCGAAGTATTGCGCCGTAACGAAGGCAAAAATCAGAATGATTGGTCTGCCGGTGACAAAAAGACATTTGCAGAGGCTGAAACAGCAGCTGAATATGATAAATGTGTTGCGATATCTACAAAGGCAGCCATAAAGGAAATGGTGTTGCCTGGATTGTTGGCCATTGTACTGCCAGTTTTGGTTGGATTTGCCTTTGGTCCACAGGCCTTGGGCGGGCTGCTCGCCGGTGTCACCGTTTCCGGTGTTTTGATGGCTTTGTTTCAGGCCAATTCCGGGGGGGCATGGGACAATGCCAAGAAGATGATCGAAGCCGGTATCCAATTTAATGGCGTCACCTATGGTAAAGGATCGGAGGCCCATAAAGCCGCTGTGACAGGTGATACCGTTGGCGACCCGTTTAAGGATACCAGCGGCCCTTCGCTGAATATCCTGATCAAACTAATGGCAGTAGTGGCATTGGTTATCGCACCTAGTATTGCAGATGAGATTAAACGCCCTGTAAGTGATGAACCTGTACAATTTAATCCTGCATCCATGCTTCATGAACAAATGGATCAGGAAAAAGATTTGACGCTTGGATGGGATGAAGCCACAGAAATGAGTGCGAAATAGTCAAGTTCCTAAGAAACAATAAAACCGGTATCTGCTATTCAGTCGATACCGGTTTTTTATGAACCAATAGATATATAATGTATATGCTATAGCATTTCAGCTTCCAGCTTGATATTCACAGCTTTTAAGGCCTTGGATACCGGACAGTTTTCTTTTGCCTCATTGGCGATGGATAAAAATTTATCCTTTTGAATGCCTGGAACTTTACCTTTGGTTTTAAGAAATATTTCGCTGATTCCAAAACCGGCATCGCCTTTCTCCAGACTAACCACCGCTTCGGTATCAATATAATCAGGGGTGAAGCCTGCCTGATCAAGTGCATGCGAAAAAGCCATGGAGAAGCAGCTGGCATGGGCGGCTCCAATAAGCTCTTCGGGACTGGAAGCAGTTTTATCATCCTCAAAACGGGATGTAAACTTTATTGTTCCCTGGTAATCACTAGTATTCAGTTTATAGGCTCCGTTTCCCTTTAATAGGTTCCCCTGCCAGCGGGCGCTTGCATAATGTTTGCTCATGTTTTACTGTATTTTAAGGTTAGAAATTTCGATCGGTCTAAACTTTGAATTTCACAATCCAATTGCAAAAGTAATGATATTTCACCCAGCTGTCAAAAATGACTGGGTTACTGTGTATAGGTTAAGTCGCAGAGATTTTTTCACAGATTATAAAGGTTATATATTGTAGATATGAGTAGAAAGATCAAGACTTGGGCCGGATAAAGTAGTCTTGATATGACACCAGAGTTCCTATTGTCGCCAACAGTTTGTGAGCTGTAAGAAGATTACTTTTTAGCATGCTATTCTAACTGACCTGATAGCATCAAGAAGGCAGCCATATCAGCTTAATTATTTCCGAGACATATTGATCAAGTTCAAATACTCTGATTAGCAAGGTGTAGGGTTCAAATCATATTGTTCTTGGATTAGAAAATCGTTTTTATACCTTTGAATTATCGTTTTATGAACAGTTGTCAGTGGGGTGCTTACTTAATGAAATATGAGTTGAAATCACTTTCATTGAAGCTAATAAATTTTATTGATACTAAATACAAAACATATGAAATCAAAGAGTTATGCTACTCGTTTATTTCTTATTGCAGTAATTATTATTGGACCTTTGGCCCTCAGATCGGGTCAAATTGAGTATACTTCTTGTTTTCTTGACGATTGCAATGAGATTGCAGGAGCTGAAGGGGTTCGATTTGCATACTTTCATGTGCCAGAAGACCATACTAAGCCTGACGGTTCCTATATCAGGCTTGCTATGGCTGAGCTAAAGGCAACAGGCATAAATTCAGGATTGCCCATAATTCACCTTACAGGAGGACCTGGCGGAAAAGCCCTTAGTGCCAGCATGATAAACAGGTTGAGCAAGCATGCATTTCGTGAGCATCATGATATATACCTGGTTGACTTCAGAGGTATTGGTAATTCAGAACCAGCCTTATGCAATGGTTTCCAGGAAGCATTGTTTCATATTTTTATGAAGGATTTAAGCCCTGGAGAAGCTACTTCAGCCACCATTACGCTTTACGAAGAATGCTTTCAAAGTTTACTCGATAAAGGGATTACCCTTGAACAGTTCAATACTGCCACTGTGGTCAAGGATTTGGAGGTGCTCAGAAAATTACTTCATATACCGGAATGGGCCCTTTGGGGTATTTCATACGGAACACGTATTGCACAGACCTATATGCGTGATTTTCCGGAATCGGTGCATACAAGCATTCTTGATTCCCCGGTACCTATGGGATATCCATTTTGGGGCTCTGAACCCGAATCATACAAAAGTGCGCTGATCCAATTTTTTGCAGCTTGCAGAAATAATCCTGATTGCAATCAAGCCTTTCCTAATCTGGAGGAAAGCTTTTATGCTGCCTACGAGTCGCTTAAAAAGGAACCGCTTACGCTCACTACAGCTCATTCTCCAACAGATAGAGCAACAATCAATTTTCAGGATATGCATCTGATGACTCACCAATTACTATACAATCCGGTGATGTATCCTGTATTGCCATGGTTCATCAAAAGTGTCGAAATGAGGGATGAAACCTTTTTCAAAAACCTTTATCCAATGCTTGAGCAGCGTCATAGCAGCATATCATCAATCATATATATGCTTGTGGGTTTTCAGGATAATGGATTGGTCTTAGATCAAGTTGAATTGAAAGAGCATGATAAACTTTATCAAGCGCTGAATTATTTTGACAATACCCTGAAGGTCATGAATCGTATGGATTTCATTTCATTGGATAGCATTGAAGCTTTGCCGGTGCAAACAGCTATACCATCAATTATCCTGGTGGGCGAAATGGACCCGATCACCACGCCGGTTCATGCCGCAGTGCTTGATGATGTCCTCGAAAACAGTTTGTTATATGTATTTCCCGGGCAGGGCCATGCTGTCACTTTTAATTCAGCATGTGCCGTTGAAGTGTCACGAGCCTTTCTGATCAATCCGCTAGAGGTTCCTAATGATGGCTGTATCAACACCATGCAGGTTAAGCCAATTACCTGGGCTACATCAATATACAAAAATAGCCGGATTGCTTTGTTTGCGGATAAACTGTTTAACAAACGCCATTGGTTGATCTTAACTACATTTGGCTTGTTGGGCCTAACATTTATTATCTCTATGGTGGCTTGGGCTGCAACTTTGTTCAGGAAAAAGAAACAGAAACCAGTTGTTTTTTCGAGAAACTTATCAGCACGGCTCACGGCTTTTTGTGCCATGGCATTATATGGTTTGTTGTTATATTTTATTAATGTTACAGCTAATTCGCATGGCCCGCTACTGATTGCAGGTTTGATTGATCAGGCGAGCATGGCCATGTATATATCATTTCTGGTATTAGCAGGTTCTATTTGGTCCCTGGTATCATATATTCAATCCTTTATGAGGTCTTCTGCTTTTATGATTTTCTTGTATGGGCTTATGAATCTGTCTTTTATATTAAGTGGATTGATCATTTTCGAATATATGTTGTTCCCTTTTTAATTTGATGTCTGGCATTTTAGGCCTACCGAATGCCTTTATGTTCAATATGTTTTTGCCAATAGAAGAACAGCAGTGAAAAAATCAGCATTTGACTAAAAATTTCGGGAATGCCTACCGAAAGGCTATGCCAAAATTCAACGAAGCTGCCATTAAAGCTGATTAATTCAGTTAAAAACAGAGGTGAGCCTAATATGGTCAAACCGGCGAGCAGCATAAATAGCTTAAGCCAACCCAGCCTTTTATCAATGTAGAACTGGTAAAAAGGGTGGAGCAATAAACCAAGGAGAATACCTCTGAATATTTGCCCAAAGAAGATTATAAAAACTGCAGTTAGGTTTTCAAGCGGCCTCCACAATATAAAGATGTCCATTGTTTCCAATGCTTGCTGGTAGCCCGAGACTTCATAAAAAATCGAGCCTACAACCCAATAGGTGAACAAATGAATAGTTGTAAAGCGAATCAGATAGCCTTTCAGTTTTCGCTTGTAAGGGTACAGGTCCACTTGTGTAATACTGTCCATATTGCTTGATAGCCTGCGTTGGATTCTTAGAAATATGAATATGAACAAGGCCATCTGGATTGCAACTGCTAACAAAACGGAGACATGTTCAACTACCGAAGTCAATGTGTAAAGCATGCCTTCAATGGAACCGGGTTGCGGTTCAACAGACCCGGCAAGTCCGAGGCCGAACAGCGCCATAAAAAGCAGCAGGAATGAGCGATTGCTTTTGAAGCAAGCAGTATAGAATGGGTGAAGGATTAATACAAATGCCATCCCTCTTAGAAACTGACCAACCCATGTAATCAGGCTCAATTTGCGAAAGGGTGCATACAATTCTAGTGCAATGCGTTCATCTTCAGCTAATCCTTCCTGAAACCACAGAAATCCGTATGATACCACGAAGTGAACTACCGTGAATAAGAAAGAGAAACCAAACACAAAAGTCAACAATCGGGAGGTATTTATGTTATTCATAATCAAACTGTTATTGGCTTTCAATTTTTACCTTTAGTTTCCAGGTTTGACACACATTTTTGATGCTTTCAGATAGGCGAAGTCCTTGCCTTTAACAAATACCGGTCTGCTCCATTTAACTTGTTCTTCAACAATGTGTACGCTTTCATGTATCAGTTTTCGGATACTACGCATTGTTTCCTATTGAACTTCAGGAGCTTTTAAATATATGATGTAACTTGCTTATTCAGATTATTGATTGTTGATGGTAATGATCAGATCCTTGATTGCAATGGCAATTTCGACCAGGCGATCAAAGTTAACGATATCAATATTATCCTTTGGGGTATGAGTTATATCCTGATTATCCATATGACGTATGAACCAATCTGAGCTGACCGCTATGGCGGGACGCCCGTGTTGGATAAAAATACTGTGATCACCCTGGTACCAGGGCAGGCCCTCAATAATGTTCGTGTGTTTTTGAAGGATCAGTTGCCATGCTGCCATGATGTTATCCGGTAAGCCAAAAGCAGAGAATGAAGACAAACCTTGCTTGTAGCCGGCCCCATCAATATTAATGTTTAGCAACACATCATCGAATTGATGCTTGTTCTGCTCAATGTATTTCATCTGTCCCGAAACGGCATAATAGTCCTCTCCATTAAAAGCGAGCAGCTCAATGGTATAATTGGAGTCAAAATGGCTTAGCATCTCCGAAAGGAGCATTAAGATTGCTACACCTGTACCATTATCAATTGCCCCGGGTGTATCTTTTTTTGCATCAATATGTGCAGTGATCACGATACGATCTTTTCGTTTTCCATATTTTCGCCCTATAACATTATAGGCTGTTTCGGGTATGCGCACTGCAAAGGAATCAAGCCGAATGGTTTTGCCAATGTAATTGAGCAGCCTTTCACCTTCAACATCTTTCATATAGACCGATGGGATATCAAAGTCACCATCTTCAAACATCGGGAAGGGATACACCCCGCCGGCCAATGCCGCGTTACGCCCTGTAGCACATATAATAGCTTTTACACCGCTATCTTCCAGTATTTTTATTATGTGCTGATGTGTCTCCGGGTTGTAGAATACAAAGTTCTTCGGCATGATCTGTTCCTTGGCAATCTCACCATGAAGCAAGGCTATTTTTTCATTCAGGTTTTCTTTCTTCAACTCGTTCAGACTGCTTATTTCGACAAGTTCGGCCTGCACCGAACACCCTAGTGAATAGGGGCTTGAAAACACTTCGAAGCTTGATTGATCACAAATTAAGGATGCACCTTGAGTGTTCCAGTCCATCACCTCGAGCAAGGTTTCTTCTGTTTCCCATCCAGATTTGATAAGTTCATTTTTAAAATAAAGGGTAGCCTTACGATTGCCTTCGCTTCCAACGCACCGTTCTGTGATATCGTTGCAAAGCATATTGATATGGTGTTTTACCGCGGACAATGCCTTTTTCTTGTTCATGATATTGTTTTAATTTGGTCTGCAGCATTATGTAATAATGAACAAAAATAATTTGACATTTTCATATCTGCAATTTATTTCAAGTTAATCCCTGATTATGATCGTCTTGACCACTTGTGCAAAATTTTGACAATAGGGCTGATCAGTAGTATTTATCAATACCGCCATGACCCCGAATAATCTTGTTTTCACTTGTTTTACGAATGAAATGTTGAAGTCGTTTTTGAAATTCGGCTGATCGTTTGCGTGCTGCTTCGATGTATGCAATTCGGATGCGTTTGTAGCCATCTGAGAAATTTTGGAAATGAGCCCAAGTCTGTTCATCATTTCTCAAATGATCAATAATGTCAGACGGTAACTCAAACTTTTCTACCAGCAAATCAGCCACTTGTTTCTTTACAGCGGGATGAAGCATATGATGCTTATCGAGCCATTTCAGCCTTTCCTTATTGGGTTGCGAGTAGCTGCTTTTTGGCCTCCGGGGTGTGAAGCGAAGCATGCTGTGATCGCTGTCCAGGGATTTGGCAGTGCTGTCGATCCACCCAAAGCATAAGGCCTCTTCCACGGCGTCATTATAAAGCATGGACGGCTTGCCGGTGACTTTCTTAGGAAATATCAACCAGATTTCTTTTTCATGTTCAAAATGTTCCTTCAGCCATTGCCGCCATTCGGACCTGTTACTAAAGTAAAGGCTGTTGTATTTTTTCATTGTACTTTATATTAACTATCTCCAGTTCAAGCCATGTCCAGCAGCCATCATCCAGTTCCCAGCTGGCATTCATTTTAGAAGGCACCTTTATACCTTCAAATACAGCATATTCATCCGTAGTCAAAACCCATTTCAATAGTTTTGCGTTGGGCTTATTCTCCATATACCGCATGGCTGTGAATTTAACAAAGTCACCTGCTTCATTAAAATAGAAAGTGCCCGATCCGGTGGTGCCTTTGTAGGACATGACTGCCCTGGCTGAATGTTCATCTACTTGTTCCCATTTGATGTATGGGCTTATCGCCAAAGTGGGAAACCATACCATTTCACCCAGGTAACGTTGAATCGTTCCTTGATCCAGCTTATCACCTTGCTCGTTCACAATTGGCAGAAGTCCATTCAATTTGATCAGCATGCTGCCTTTTCCTTTATTAAATTTATCTATACCTTTAAATCGCAATAGCTTATACATTGCCATATCCACGGACCAGATGAATGCAGGCGTGTTGAGGTCAGTGTATTGCACTGCATGGGCACGATACCATTTCTTTTGCCCGGGTTTCATTTTTATACGTGCTTTCTGATCAACCCAGCCGGCATATATGTGTGCCTTACCGACCGCTCCGGTTGAGAATAGCCACTTCCTAACAGGTTCGGGAAGCTGGTTCGATGCTGTTTCCGTTAGGATACCCGCTTGGAGAGGAGCTGAGGCCAACATGATTTCTGACATGTCATTCTTGAGTAGGTTATTAAACGCAAACTCACCATATGACGCAACTACGGATAGAAGAATGATGGCATTGCCGGCTGTACCAAAGCGTGCATCGGTCCAAAAAGTGATGACTAAGAACTGTGATGCAAGGATTGCAAGTAGGCCGACAACCCAGTCGTAGGATGAATCCATTATCAGGGCGAAGGCATAGACAAGAAACAAAAGCGCTGCCCCTGCCCATATTATCCCAAATGTCTTTGAAATAGGCAAGGTCAGTTCATTGATATCATAAATCTTAAATGCTTTGCTGAATCCTAACAAGTGAATCAGCCCATGCATCACAACTATGACTAGAAATACAGCTTTCATTTTGTCATGACTTTGTTGCTACTACCAATTTCACCTAAGTGGGTATATTTAAATCCTTTTTGGTATTTGAGACCATAACCGAATATTCGATCCATGGCGATGTGTGCGAACATGATGAGGCCGGCCAGTTGTATATATTCATTCGTAAAATAAAGCCCCGACACATATAATAATATGGCTAAACCCCTGTGATGGAAAAGATTGTAGCATGCTGCCCCGGCTTTATTCCCCAGCAGATAACCCAGCATCCCAATGTCAGGTGTCAGGATTAATACCGGGAACCACCACCAGGAGAAAGGCAGGTACGAAAAGGCAAATATTCCGAACAGAAAAAGTCCCAGTTCTTCAAGTTTTATAATTGACTTCATAGGTAGAAAGAATGGATAGGTATTTGATGTTTTCAATTCCAAAATTATTGTAATTAATTTGACATTAGCGGCTTCAACTATAAATTCGTACTTATTCGCGAACTCTGATCTCTTCAATAAACTTGTCAAGTATATTAGTCATAACAGGTGAATGCGTTATCCAAAGCTCATGACCGGCTTCATCAAGGAGATGGTGGGTAGCCTTGGGTAAAAGCTCTACCAGGTGTTTGTTAGTGCATTGTAGCATGGGCATTGTTTGTGCAGTTGTGATCGTCATAATAGGTTTATCCAGCGATTGAAGTTCCTCTTGTCGTCGGGCTTCAAATCCATTTTCGGCATACACAAGTGCTTTCATTTCCAATAGATTGGATTTAAGCGATTCCAGTACCGATACTGGTACTCTGTGCTGCAAGTCGGCACCGGCAAAGAATTCAAATATGGCTTTTAGAATATTTGTGGTGTCTCTTGTCATGAAGGCTGCCCTAACCTTGCCACTCAGGTTTATCTTTACTGAGTCGTACCAATGCGCGCAGTCTGGGAACTGTGGTAGCCAATCAACCAGTGCTGGTTCAGAAAGGATCAGGCTATGAATCAGTTCGGGTTTAGCAATGGCCAATTCCATGGCGATTAGTCCCCCATAACTATGACCAACGAGGTGTATGGGTTGGTCTAGATGATTGATCAAAGCTTCCAGATCCCTTGCCTCCGACCTAACATTGTATTGATCTTGTAAGTCGTTGTTATTGGGGTAGTTGTAGCGTCTACTATAACTGATTAACCTGTATTTATCCTGCAATGCTTCTAACTGAGGTAAAAACATCCGATAGTCCTCCTGTGCCCCATGAACGAATACAATACATTCGCCCTCGCCTATGCTAATGTAATGTATCTTACCATTCTCTACAGACAGTTGCCGGAGGCTTTGGTTGTATCCCATGATTGATAGAAGCAGGAGTATGCATGTGATGAGTGATTTCATAGTGTTTGTTTTTAATGAATTAAGATGAAATGCAGATAGTTTTGAATGTTTACTTGAGCCTGATCAGGTTTCCTTTACGCTTGATCAGGTTTTTGTAGTCCCATTGGATCAGCCTGGCTTTTTCGAGCCACCTTTTCAGATCACTTATGTTCACCTCACTGGAGGAAACATATCGAACCTCTGCGGCCTTGAAGCTGCCTTCAGACTGTAGTTTTTCCTCCTCAAAGGATTGCCCGCTCCAAAAAAGCAGGCGAATGCAGTTTTTTAACTTGCTATAGCCTACTATGGGGTTGCCATCAAGGAACCAAACCGGATGCGCATGCCAGATCTTACTCTCGGCTTCGGGCAGGTTTGTATTGATGACTTGTGCCAACATATCACATATTTCCCTGTCATCATGTGAAAGTTTATGATGATAGTTTTTTATTTCCGGGTTCATGCCTCAAAAATAAAAAAATGATTTTTATGAGAAAATGACCATTAGATTCACATGATGCCGCCTGGATTTCAAGCTGAAATGATTTGAATCCTTCGTTATTTATAAAGAAAAATCAGTATGAGACCTGTCGGTAATTATGGCATCAATGATATAAGGCACAGGCTAATACCTGCAAACGCATATTGTGAGGCAAATATGATTCATCAATGAACTACAAAGCAATCATTGCTATATCTGCCAGGACAAATTAAAATATCGATTTACTTAGTTCAGTTTGACCAACCTCGATTTCCACTGTTCGGGAATGTTATTGATGTCGTAAATTTCAATTCCCTGATCAGCGGAAGCAGTTGTGCTGCGTAATGTTTCATCCAGATAGGTGGTATCCATTTTCCACATGGCACCGGTTGCAGGGTCAACGATCAGCATACCTATAAGGCCACCCAGCAAAATATTGCCAAAGTACCAACCATCAATACTGGCAGTCAATAGAATAAGCTTATCCTCATAGCCGGGACTGGATAGTCTGACCTGGTATTCGGCCTTGGAGAAGAATCCGCTGCTGGCTTTTAGTGTAAGATATGCCGGAGTATTACCCAGGTAGATTTCTTTGCCTGATTTATCAGTAATACTGACTTTGGCATCACTTGGTTTACTGGTTATGCGAAGCGGATAGTTGCTTCTACTTACAATGGAAGCACAACTTGAAAGCAAGAAAAGAACAGCCAATACAGCAGCTGTCATGCTAATAATTCTATTTTTCATCATGTTTTAATTTGGTTTAATAAACTGTTTCAAAGTTAAGGTATTGATTTTAAAGCAAACCTCTTCAGATCTTGATTGCTTAGGCATATTTCCACCTTTACTTATTACTTGTGGCTAATGAACTATAAATTTACCGGCATGAACAACAGCATCACCCGATTTTACCCGATACAAATACATTCCGGGCGTGTAGTCGTTTCGGTAAATCAATAGTTGGTTATTAACGAACTCATAGGTCCTGACCTTGATTCCTTCAAGTGCATAAACCTCCATACTCAGGTTATGTTCCCAAATCCCCTCAATCGATATGATGGAGGTGGAAATGATCGGATTGGGCCAAATCTGTACTTTCAGGGGTGCCTCAATATGCGACTCAGTCCCGACAATGTTGTAGTAACATGCTTCATATTCCGGATTGGAATAGACCAGATCTTCCTGTTCAAAATAACATAATAACTCATAATGGCCACCTACAAATCCGGCTGTTCCGCTTGCAAGTATGCCACACAGGCTTCCAATTCCCTCGATCCATTGTTCGCTGCCATAACCGCTTTCATCCAAAAGATGCCAGCGTCTAAGATATTTATCGTTGATCAGCACCGAGTCAACCAGATCTACAACCAGATTAACCGTTGCATTTCCACGGAGCTGAATGGTATCATTTACTTCAGCTCCAAAGTCATAAATGAGCCCACTTACTTCCTCATTTTTATCCCTGTAATATATTTTATGATCAGCATCTTCCCGGATAAACCCGATTAGGTAAAAACTAACCCTGACCGAGTCCGTTGACTCGTAAACTTTCATATAGTGCTCCTCTTCAATGAGGGTATCACCCATAAATTTTATAAAGGTGGTTGTCAATTGTTGGGGTGGGGGGCTGCCCGATGCGGACTGCCACAGGGTGCTCCACAATTTGTTTTCATCAATGAGAGTTTGTGTTGGCTGAGCCATCACAGATGTCAAGTAAAATATTGCTGCGGAAATTGTAAATAAATGTTTCATTGGTTTGGTTTTTTTGGGCGTTAACTAATCATAAGGAAATTCAAACGCCTCTCTAATAAAAGGACAATTTCAAAGCAGACTTACCCTTATTGTAAGCTTCCCTTTTTTATGGCCTTAACAATCAATGTTTCTCCAAATAAAATATTCAGACTGAACATTTCTTTTAGGACCTCTTTGTTCATTTTGAGGGTATTATGTTTCTTCCCCTGCCGAAGGTAAACCCACAATGTGGATACGTAAATGAAAGGAACCAGGATGGAAAATAAAAGGCTGACAGGCTTGATCCTGTTTGTATCTACTTTGCTGATTTGTAACCCATTTGTATGCAAAAGATACCTCAATTCGGAGAAAGAAATCATCCCAACATGATGCAGCGGATTTGGATTATTTTCATCCAGGGGCGAATCACATTTATGATGATGACCCGTCATCAGCCATTTCCATCTTGATCTTATGCTGCTTATGTTAGGCGACGAAACCACGAACTCTCCCTGATCTTTAAGAATGCGATAAACTTCACGCACAAAACCAGCTTGGTTGTTTATATGTTCAATGCCATCAATACATACCACAATATCAGCAGTTTGATCAGCCACGGACAGCGGCTTGGTCATGTCGCCCCGGATGAAATCATCATGTTCAATCTCTAAAATGTTATCAATATCAATTGCAATTATTTTGGCGAAGCCCGCATCTTTCAATCGTTGGACAAAAGCACCACTGCCTGAAGGTATGTCAATAATTGTAAGTTTGTGATCTTTTCGGATGAGCTCAAATACTTTTTCGTGCGTATTTTTTGAGGTGTTGATGCTTATTCCTTTGTAATTCCTTCTCATACATTAATTTTTGTTCGATATAGTCATATTAGGTGTGTTTTGCGAAATCCGTGCTTCATCAAATTTCATCTGTTGCTGCATTATTTTAGGTTCTTTTCTTTCAGGGGTTGTCATTGGTTAGGCCGCTAAAAGTTCAAAAAAGTAAATTAGTTTCACTTTTCCACCAAAACTTCAGAGCCTGATTATTTGTTTGTATTGCTTATGGTTTCTTCATAAATCTTAAGATCATTTTCACTGAAAAGTACAAATCGAATCTGCTTGATACATCTATTTTTCCGAATAATATCTATTATAGTGCTGACGGCAACCTCTGTAGCTTCTTTAATAGGATACCCGAACACACCGGTAGAGATCGCCGGAAATGCAATTGAATCTATCTGATGCTGTTCCGCATGCTTCAAGGCGTTGCGGTAACAGGCTGCCAACAGCGTATCTTCCGGCTTATCAAGTCCATAAACAGGGCCCAGGCAGTGGATCACATACTTATTTGGCAACTGGTGGCCTGAAGTGATCACGGCCTCACCGGGTTTTATCGGGGCCAAGGGCCGGCATTCTTCTTCAAGGCCGGGACCGGCAGCACGGTGAATGGCACCGGCCACACCTCCACCTGTCATCAGCCCGGCATTGGCTGCGTTGACAATGGCTTCGATATCATTTTGTGAGGTAATATCTCCCAGCACACATTCAAAACGAACTCCTGCAATAGTTTTCGTCATCATTTTCCGGTTCACGTTTTGTTAATTAATCGTCCAAAATATTTTTCATGCTCATATTAACTGTTGGCATTTATGGCGGTTTTTCCTATTTAAAATAGTTGTAACATTCATCTTTTCAATGCGATGCTTATTTCCAATTCAACTTCCTGGTTCAGTTTATCCTCTATGTTGGACTTGATCATCTCTATTTCGTGATCATTCAGTGGTTTTGGTGTGACAAACACAATAGAGATCACTAAAGGATTCTTGCTCTTCATGTGAACATCCCTAAGGAGCACCTCTTCTGTTTGCCAACCATCGAGTTCATTCACCACTTTATGTTCGTAAAGCATTTGCTTGAAGCCCAAAGCGAGAGGTATGGAAAAGATGGCAACGATCACCAGCCAGATCACAATACCTTTGGTTGCGAGCCTGAAGGGACTGAAGCCAAGTACCATAAACGTAATGGAACCTGCCAGCACCATCCCTGCCAGGTTGGTCATAAGCAATAGCAATGCACCATAAAATATTTGCCAATCCAGCCAACCCAGGCCAATACCCGCTGTGGCCAGTGGTGGAACCAGTGCGACTGCGATGGCCACACCAGCCAGGGTTTTTGCTACCTCTTCGCGAGCATGGGCATAAGCGCCTGCAATGCCTGAGATTACAGCTATACCCAGGTCAACGAGGTTTGGGTTGGTTCGTGCAAGAATCTCAGAATTGGGGGTATGCAGAGGTGTAATCCATGTGATCAGAACTGCAAAGAAGAAAGAAATACCCAGTCCGGCCAGGATGGTATAGGTACTTTTCATTACCAACCTTCTGTCCTGGCGAAGGGAAGCCATGCTGAGCGAGATGATGGGCGACATCAAAGGGGCAAGGATCATAGCTCCAATGACAACAGGGGAGGAGTTGGCAAACAAACCCAGGGTGGCCAGGCTGGTTGAGAGCACCATAAGCATCAGGTAAGTGCTCTTTGTTCGTGCATTTTCGCGTAAAATATTGAACAGATCTTTGAATTCCTCGGTTGAAGCGCGCCTGATAAGTGGCAGCTTTCTTTGAGTCAATTCGACTGCAGCCTCCCCGCTTGGCAAGCTCTGGGTCTTAAAAACTTCATTGCTTGCAATGCTGTTTTCAGGTACTTCAAGTAAACGGCCCGGTATTATTAGGAGTGCTTTCTTGTAAACTTCCAATTCCAACTCATCAGATGTATGTGATAAGCCATCAACTGAATATTTTAATTTTTCATTTGATCCTGAAATGCTTAGTTTATTCGTTTTTATGTAAGCTCCAAATGGTGGTAATTTGCTCTTTTGCCACATTGATCGAAATGCGTAGCCTATTAACTCCATTACACTACGTGGACTTATCAACAGGGCATGCAACATACCTTCGTTGATGTGCGACTCACCTGGCACGTAGCCGGACAAAACAGAGTTGGCTTTGTGTGAGGTGATGACCATTCCGGATACGGCAGTTTTAAACTTGCTTTCATCTTTCTGAGTCAATTCGACTTTAAAGGGCTGCATCTGCATGAAAAAGGATGGGAAAACCCGTAATTTTTTCCAAAAACTGATCGAACCAAAAAAGTTGCTGGTAAGCAATTGAAAAGTACGACCAACGACCACACTAGTAATTACGGGCTCATCATTGCAGAAAAGCAAATCCATTTCAATAGGTTCATCTTGCTGTCTCAGTTGTGCCACCGCCTTTTCAAGCTTTGTTTCAGTTCCTGTGGTTCTACAAATGCGCTTTGCATCCGGGTGTGGCAGAATTGCAAAAGTTAATTTCTCCTTTTGTACCAAAGGGATCATTTTCTTAACCTGCTCGTCTGAGAGGTATAACAGCAGCCTGCTTTCTGCTGCAATAACGGGTGATTTATTGTCATCATATGCTGTATGAGCTGTGATGAGGTCTTTTACCAGCGGCAGAAGGGTTTCATTTACAAATGATTGTTCCTCTGGATCAAAAACTAAGGTGAATTTCATAAATTCAAAATATTCGATTCAAAACTGGTGAATACTTATTTTAACTTTTCGAGCAAAGTGACGCTGGCGGAATCATATTCATGATGCTTTTAGTGGTCAACTGGCTTTAAAAGATAAAAATAGCAAATTATAAGGAGGCAACCCAGCTGTAGTTTTATGCATTCAAATATTGGTAAACTTTAGAAGCAATCGAGCTTATAAAGATTCCAGGTTGTACCTCCACAATTACATATCAATATCTTTGTGTTTCACTTCCGCAGCATGCCCCCTCTACCTTTACTTCCTTGTCCGGGCTCAGCATTTGTGTTTTTGGGCTGATGTATGGGATGCCCAATGATAGCCCGCGCAGGATGAACAACAAGCCCAGTACAACAATAAAAGCGGGGATTACTTTGTTCATGCGTCTCTTGAGGCCCTGGCTGATCACATTGCCAGCTAACGACACAGTCAGCATGATGGGGATGGTACCCAGGCCAAAAACGATCATGAACAGCACACCCATCAACACATCATTGGTATTGATGGCACCAGCCACGGCCACATAAACCAAGCCGCAAGGCAGAAACCCATTGAGCAGGCCGATCAGCAGTAAATTTTTATATGATTGTATGCCAAATAAGGCCCTGAACCTGTTGATCATGCGGCCTGCATAACCAAAGAGCAGTTGGTCCAGGTTGAGCTTGCCCTTGAATAAAAAAGGAAAAACCACCGTCATGATCATTACGATACCGATAACGATTGACGCCCACTGCTGAAAACCAGCCATTTCAATGCCTTTCCCCAGCAGGCCAAATAGCCCACCCAATAAACCATAGGTGATGGACCTTCCTAAGTTGTACAGTAGGGCACCATATACTTTTCCAAACCAGCTTCGGCTGCCAAGCGGCAATGCCACCGCAATAGGCCCGCACATCCCAATGCAATGGAAGCTTCCTATAAGTCCGATGGTGAGCGCTGTATAAAGGTCAAACATGGCAATGGATGATTTAGACTTTAGATGTTTATGTCTTGCAACTGCTTTATTTAATCACAATATTCTTTTCTGTATAATAGCCAATACCATGCTGTTCCCAGTCGATCTTAAGCACATAGCGCCCTTTAAGTTCCGAACTGGGGTAGGAGAATAGTCCTGAATTGTCGAGCACCAGGTCGACATGGTGGTCACCGGAGTCCGACATCCGATGGTAAAAATGCACCTCTCCCTTGGTAGCTTCCGGCTCAAAGAAAGGAGGAAATACCACCATCACAGTTCCATTTTCAACCTTAGCCTGAATGTCTTCTGCAAAGGGTATGGTGTTTCTGGCTTTCTGGATGAGCTCTTCATAGGCTTGTCCGCGAGGATAATAGTCCGGTTCTACCAGGCTCACATCCTGTCTCATCATATAAATTACCATGGCGATCACCATGATCATAAAGGCTGCCATGGCTATGACAAGTTTAGTTCCCCAATTCCATTTCATTGTTTCAAGCGGTTTTAGTGTTTACTGTCCAGGGTGTTGGGTCCCAGGAAACTGGTGCTGTATGTGGTAATCAGCTTTTCACCCGTAAAGATACCAATAGTGATTGGTGTATGGCTTGACTGCAATAGATTTTTTGGCAGTACCACCATAAATGTAGCCTCAGTAAGCTTACCATCAACAGCTGAGATCTCATCACCAACAAAGATCAGTTCTCCCTCGTGTGATACCAACCGCATCTCGATGGGCATATCCGACCTGGTCTTATTCACGAGCTGGATCTTGTAGATATTGGAATAGTTTTCAGGGCCATATTCCTGGAAAAGTGAACCCGGAAGGCGCAATATGGTCACCTCCACCTCCGTCCGCAGGATGAACAAAGTACTGATCAATACCAGAAGGATTCCCAGCACGGCAGAATATGCTTTTGTACGTCCGTTGAACAATTTATGTTCACCATGTGCGATGCCCTTTTCGGAGTCGTAACGAATGAGTCCGCGGGGTAGTTTCACCTTGTCCATGATGCTGTTGCAGGCATCAATACATGCTGTGCAGTTGATGCATTCGAGTTGGGTGCCATTGCGAATGTCAATACCTGTGGGACAAGCTGTAACACAGCTAAGGCAATCAATGCAGTCGCCTTTTGTGGTTTGTGCCCGGTCCTCCAGCGGATTGAAGTTGGCCCTGGGCTCGCCACGTTTATAGTCGTAAGCCACCACCACCGATTTTTCATCCAGCAGGACTCCTTGCAGCCGGCCATAAGGACATACAATGATACATACCTGCTCACGGAAGAATGCATAGATGAAATAGAAAAAACCTGAAAAAATGACGATGGCGGCAAAGGTCCCAAAATGAACGACCGGGCCCTCATTGATGAGGTCACCAAGCCTCTCGGCTCCTACGATATAGGCCAGGAATATGTTTGAGATCAGGAATGCGATGCCGAAAAAGGCAAAGTGTTTCAAACTCTTTTTCCATATTTTCTCAAAGTTCCAATGCTGCCTGGCCAGTTTCTTCTGTTTATGAAAATCGCCTTCGATCAGGTATTCAATCTGGCGAAACACAAACTCCATAAAGATGGTTTGCGGACAGGCCCAGCCGCAGAACAAGCGTCCATAAACCACTGTAAACAAAATGATAAATACAATGAAAGCAATGAATGAAAGCACCAACAGGTGAAAATCCTGTGGCCAGAACAACTGTCCGAAGATGATAAATTTACGCTCAAGCACATTGAAAAGCATGAACGGCTCACCCTTGTATTGAATGAATGGGGCTGCCACCAAAAAAGTGAGCAACACCATGGCCACTGCCCAGCGCCATTTGTAATAATTTCCTTTTGGTCGCTTAGGGAAAATCCAGCGTCGCTTACCATCTTCACCTACCGTAGGCAGCATATCCCTGAAATAAGTTGATCCGGTGGTGTGGTTTGGTTTGCTTTCCTGTTCTTCCATGCTAATCAGACTTCAAAATATAGCCGGCCTTTGTTTAAGCTGCAGTGATTATCAATCCTGAGCATACAGTTCACCCTGGGGCTCTTTCGGGTTGGCCGGTGTGGTTCCAACCAATTCTTCAAGGATGTAGCTGCTCACTTCCAGGCGCTGCTGAGGTGATAATTGGTCGCGGTAGGGGATCATACCCTTTTCGATCACACCTTCGGTTGTCACCCTGTAAAGGTCTGCTATAGTGTTTCCGTGTATCCAGTAATCGTCAGTGAGGTTGGGACCAACCAGTCCGCCGCCGTCAGCCATATGACAAACCGCACAAATGCTGTTAAATATTTGTTTGCCATTATCGAGCGACTGGTTATCAGTAAGCAACTTAACCTCAAACAATCCGGCTTCATCTGCTGCAGGTGCCATCCGTTGTGCTACAGCCATTTGCTTCTCGTATTCTTTTCTTTGCATCAGGTCATCAGCCCTGAAAACGAATAATCGTACCAGATAAAATACTGCAAAAGCAATGGTCAGGATAAAGAGCCAATTGAACCATGTAGGTGGCCCGTTATCAAGCTCCCTGATGCCGTCATATTCATGGTCTTTCATGAGCCGGTCATTGGTCAGGGTATCAATTTCGTAATCTTGTTCCTGATTCTCAGGCATGTTCTTTTCTGTTGTCATTTTGAATCACTTTGTTGTTTTGACAAATCTTTATTTTCAATGGAGGGGTTGTCATCATCGTCCAGGGGGATACGGCTGTAGGCATCCACCTTGTTTTTCTTCATTCTAAGTACCCAAACAACCACACCCACAAAGAAGGCGAGGAAGACCAATATCCCGATGATGGGATAGATCTCCAGTCCTGCTACTCCTTCCAGAATGTTTCGTACCAGCCTCATTTTACTATTCGGTTTTATGAATATCTACGCCAAGGCGATGTATATATGCAATGAGTGCAATCACTTCCTTGTTGTCCTCCACTTCAATACCTGCATCTCTGAGCTCCTGAGCGATCTGTGCAGCCTGTTGCAGCAGGTGCTCGTTGGCACGCTGGTCAAAACCTTCTTCATAGGGCACACCCAGTTTTTGCATGGCCCTGATTTTCTTAGGTGTGGAGCTTAGGTTGATATCCCTTTTTGACAGCCAAGGGTAGGGTGGCATGATCGACTCAGGTATCATCTTCTGCGGATCGAGAAAGTGGTTGTAATGCCAAACACTATTTTTATAGATGAGCGAACTTGATTTTACACCTGCCCTGGCCAGGTCGGGACCTGTACGTTTGGATCCAAACTGGAAGGGATGGTCATAAACAACCTCCCCGGCCTTGGAATAATCGCCATAGCGTTCCACCTCGGAACGGAAAGGCCTTACCATTTGACTATGACAGTTGTAACAACCTTCGCGCAGATAGATATCACGGCCTTGCAGCTCAAGTGGTGTATAAGGCTGTACACTGGCGATGGTAGGTACATTTGACTTCACCATGAACATGGGAACGATCTGTACAATGCCGCCGATCAGGATCACAATGAGCGCCAGCAATGAGAACAACAATGGTTTGGATTCAATGATCCGGTGTCCTTTTTCATTGCTTTCTCCAATGGGTTTTAGTGCAGGTGCCTGATCTTCTTCAAAACGTACAAATTTTCCCGTTCGGGTGGTTTGGATCACATTGATGATCATTAAAACTACACCGCTTATGTACAGTAAGCCCCCAAAAATACGGATGAAGTACATGGGTAAGATCTGCACCACTGTGTCCATAAAGTTGGGGTATTTTAAAAAGCCCTCCTCGGTGAACTCTTTCCACATCAGGCTTTGGGTAATGCCGGCAAAATAGAGTGGTATGGCAAAGAAGAGCATGCCTGTCGTGGCCAGCCAGAAGTGTGCATTGGCCATTTTAACGCTCCATAACCTGGTTTTATAAAACCTGGGCAGAAGCCAATAGATCATCCCAAAGGTGAGCATGCCATTCCACCCAAGCGCCCCGATATGCACATGTGCGATGGTCCAGTCAGTGAAGTGGCTGATGGCATTTACTGTTTTCAATGACAGTAAGGGGCCTTCGAAGGTCGCCATTCCATAGGCTGTGATGCCCACCACAAACATTTTCAATACCGGATCCTGCCTTACTTTATCCCATGCCCCTCTCAGCGTGAGTAAACCATTGACCATACCACCCCATGAAGGTGCAATCAGCATCACTGAGAACACCACACCAAGAGCCTGAACCCAGTCAGGCAGCGCGCTGTAGAGCAGGTGGTGAGGCCCTGCCCAGATGTAAAGGAATATCAATGACCAGAAGTGAATGATCGACAGTTTATAACTATAAACCGGTCGGTTTGCAGCTTTGGGGACAAAATAATACATCAGGCCCAGGAAAGGAGTCGTAAGGAAAAATGCCACCGCATTGTGTCCATACCACCACTGCACCAGCGCATCCTGAATGCCGGCATAGATGGGATAGCTTTTCATGAAGGAGACAGGCACCGCCAGTGAGTTGACAATATGCAAAACAGCCACGGTCACGAAGGTGGCAATATAGAACCAGATGGCCACATAGATGTGTTTGACCCGCCGTTTTATCATTGTCATGGTCAAGTTCAGTCCAAATACCACCCAAACAATGGCAATGGCGATGTCGATCGGCCATTCCAGCTCAGCATATTCCTTGCCTACGGTATAGCCCAGGGGCAGGCTTATGGCTGCCGCCAGAATGATCAGTTGCCAGCCCCAAAAATTGATCTTGCCCAATAATTCGCTGAACATGGGTGTTTTGAGTAGCCGTGGTGTGGAATAATAAACTCCCGTAAAAATAGCATTGCCAACAAAAGCGAAAATAGCCGCATTGGTGTGCAGTGGCCTGATTCTGCCGAATGAAAGGAAGGAAATACCACTTGTTAAGGTGGGAAATACCAAAGCTGTTGCAATCAGCAGGCCGACCAGCATGGCTACGATGCCCCAAAATACTGTGGCATTCAGGAATAGCCGTGCTATCTTGTTGTCATAGGTAAACTTCTGTAGCTCCATATAATTCAGATTAAGGTTATTGTTTTTTTGCATCGGTATCTGTCTCTCCCTGCTGCTCCTCATCCTGCGCTTTGTCTTCATGTTCTTTTTTATACTTCTCACCATCAAACAGCATCCGAACCGAGGGAGAGTAATCATCATCGTACTGACCGCTTCTGACGGCCCAAATAAAAGCGGCCAAAAAGCCTCCAGCGACAAGTACACCTATGAAAATCAAAAAGATAATGGCTGACATTTAGGTAATACAGTTCTTGTTTACGATGAGCCCACAAATATAGCTAACTGTAAGATTGTAAAACAGCACTTGCATAATTTAGAAAAAGTCTAAATTATGCTTATAATGCTTACATAATTTCATTGTTTCGGGTTGTCTTTGCACATCGGTAATGGTTATTTAGCTGGAAGCCTCCCTCTTAATGCTTCCTCGTTTAAATGAAAAGTAAATCCCAGCCATGCAGATCAGTGTGAAACAAACAAAGCCCCACCTCATGGCCTGCATGAATAAGCCTTCGGGTACAGCCTCAATAGCTTGCTTGCCTATGATAGCTGCAAAGAAAAGTGTGGCTATGGTCATGCTTGCGATTTGCCCGAGCACGCGCATGCTGGCTGCTGTCCCTGAAGCTGTACCATAATATTTTTTGTTCACTGAGCTCATGATGGTATTCATATTGGGCGAACTGAAGAGTCCAAAGCCCAATCCGACCAAAACCAGCAGCAGCACGATAAGCCAAAGGGGGGTGTTAGGGGTAAGAAAGATGAAGCTGGCCAGGCCCATGGTGCACATCAGCATACCGAGGGAGGTCAGGTAGCGAGGCTGAACACGATCTGACAGCCGCCCTGCAACAGGGGAGAACAAGGCCATCATCACAGGTTGCGCAATCAATACAAATCCAGCATCGCGAGGGGAGAACCCTTGCACTTTCTGAAGATAAAGGCTCATCAGGAAGACTATGGCAAAGGTGGCGCTGTAGTTGATCAGCGCTGCGATATTGGAAAAGGCGAAAAGGCGGTTTTGCGTAAATAGCCTTGTTTCAAATACCGGTGACAAGGCTTTGGATTCAACCAACCAGAACACCACCAATGATGCCAAACCACCTCCCATAATGAGCCATGCACCGGTTGAGGGTATATTCGATGAGCCATACACCAGTGCTACCAGGCCGATCATATAGAACAATGTACCCCAGTAGCTGATTCTCAAACTTGATAGCTTCCCACTGGTTTCATCCTTACCCAGGTATAGAAATGCAATGATGGCAGTGATGATTCCCAAGCTTGAGGCGGTAAAAAATATAGATCGCCAACCAAGGTACTGTGTCAGCAGTCCTCCAGCAAAGGGCCCGAATGCCAAACCAAGATACACTGCTGATACTGAGATCCCCAGCACCCTTCCGCGGTGTTGAGGCAGAAAGGCTGAGACCAGTATGGCAGGTCCGGTGGTGCTTGTAAAGGACGCGCCTACGCCTTGTACATAACGAAAAAGGATTAACCAAAAGCCCGAACCGGCCAGCCCGCAAGCCAGGGACGCCACAAAGAAAATGATTACACCGATCTTGAATATACGCCTGATACCGGTCAGGTCGCCAAGACGACCAACGGGTAACAGAAACATGGCTGTAGCAAGAAGGAATGATGTAATGACCCAACTCAGTGTTACGGCATTCAACTCAAAACTTTTTTCGATGGCCGGTAGCGCAATGTTCACTGAAGAGATCAGGAAGGTGCCCATGAAGGAGGTGAAAGCCACAATGGCTACGATGGAGATCTGCTTATTTGACCATTGCATATGATTGCTTCTTGCTGACAAATCAGGTAACTGTTAATTTGGTTTTATAAAGAGGTGGTGGATGAGGTCATCAAAATAAGACCCCATCCAAGCCATGTCCTGTGTTTCATTATTCGACTGCGTGATCGCTGTCTGACAAGCCAGGTACCCAATCCCTAAAAACAGAAAGGCTGCCTAATTCATTTCCGGTAGCAAAAGATATTCTGCTGTTGGGGCATTACATACCCAGTTGCTTCATGGCTTCGTACACCAGGAAGGCAGGCCACACCAATGCCTTCAGAAAACCAAGTACGCCCATCCAGAAACTGCTTGCCTGTGAAATAAAATAAATGGCTGCACCAATCAGGCCAAATCCGTAAACCGCTCCCGAAGGTGAGGTGCCTCTGACTTCTTTCATAATTATTCCTCCTTTGTTATGGTTCTTATTGTATAGAATTTGAAGCGTATCAATACGCAAGTCTTTGATATGTAAATTATTAATCTATTATTTGTTCAGATGAATAATACCCCACTAAAGTAGTCAAAAATATTTCTTTGTCAAAGCAGCTGTTTGGCTGTGCCAGTTGTACATTTCCTGCCAATGTTTCCTTAAGGATTTCAGCATCACAAGGAATCAATATGAGATTTGCTGTTTCGATGCTCACTATAGTCTGAATCATCATATAACTGATTATACTAATTGAGTTACAAAAATACTTAGATGAATCTTTAGCAATTAGCTGGATATATGTATTTTACTTAGCCAAAGCTTAGCAATATTATCATCATAAGGATCCTGATAATTTCTTAATATATGACCAAAAATAATAAATTCATTTTCTGAAGTTTGAAAAATAAATTGTCCTCGCGGATTTCTGGCATTAGACTCTGCATTGCCAAATTCTTTCTGCCAGATAATTCCTTTTTCTAGACTTACTTTCCCGAGCCAGGTAAGTGTATAAAAGGGAAACTGTGGAGCATATGACTTTGTTGACATCAAAAGGTATTCGTTAGACGAAACCCTAAGTGTATTGGTCGGCCATACAATAAATTGATCCCACCCTTTACTGAATTCGTTAATAAGGTTTCCTTCCTGATCCATCACAATAAGGCCAACAGCATCGTAGTAGCTGTTAAGCACTAAAAGATTGTTTACTGGGTTTAATTCCGAGATATCAATTATATTACTATTTGGAAGACTATTGATTCCACCGCTTTCCCAAACTAAATTTAGAAGTTGATCAAATTTGCGCAAACGTAGATTATTCTCACAAATAAGCAATTCGTTGTTACCGGTGAATAGATATTTCGGACCAGTGTAAAATGTATCGTTAAAAACTTCTTCAATAATTTCACCATCATGGTTTATTGAGATTAAGACCCATGCCTTTAGGTCTGAATATTGAGCGGTGTAAACATTCGCAATGAAACTAATAACGTTCGTTTCGGGCTTATAGGCATACCTGAAGTCCTGGGAAAAGTAATTGTCATAAGTATCCTGCCAAATTATATTGCCTGTGCTGGATAGTTTTACAATATGTATGACCCAACTTGGATAATCGTATGCTGAAAGGAAGGCTATAAAGGTCCCGTTTTCCAGCTCAATTATTAGTTCAATTTTTTCATGCTGTGTTTCAAAGCTTAGAACATTGTTCCAAATGATTTCTCCTTCAGCATCTATTTTGGTAATTGCGTTTTTTGGCTCCAGATTATATTTATGCAGTAATTGTGAGCCAATGATGAAATTGTTGCTTCGGGTCTTAATGGCTTTTTCTACAAATGCAGCGTACCCCCCATCATAAGGCAAAAACTCCTTTTCAAACACAATGGTAATACTGATTGGACTAAATATTAATTCATTACTATACTTATCGGAACCATCACTAAATTTAACATACAACCTGGCATAATAATTTTCATCTGGTTGCAAACCCGATATTCGAAAAATAAAATAAGAGTTTATCTCAGCTGTTAAACTCAAGGTATTATGATCAATGGTCGGATTAGGTTGAGTATTCCAGCAGGCAATGATGGTATCGATATCAGTGATGCGATGTGTTTCGATAATGCCTTTGATAAAAACAAAATCACTTCCAATATCTTCAATCGAATCAAGTTTTATAATAGCATGCTTATTTAGATCTGGTTCCCCTGCTGGAATAGGATCGGATTTGGTACAACCGAAAAAGACTGCAACCAATGTGATGAATAGAATTTGTTTCATGTTGCAAATAATTTAATTTCAGGCTAATAGCAATTACATCATAGATAACGGTTTTGATTCAGGCCTTGTCATATTTTTGTGATTTATTTGATTATAAAAAAGTAGATTTTTTCAATCATAAAATCTTGTGTATAATATTTTTAACCAATGCTTTAGCTATGTTTGTGACTTACTCTTTGTGGGTTTAAGGTTTTAAAAAATTAAAAATACAAAAATTAATTCACTTTCAAATAAGGGTAGGCTTGCTTTTCAATTGTCATATAGATGAATAAGCAGTAATTATCCACACTGTTTTAATAATATACACATGACTGAAGTGGCGCATATCATTGACAAAACCCCGAAAACCAATCCAGGGATAAATCAACTAGGTAATTCACCACAGCATCCCTTACGCCCAAACGGAAATTTGTATTTTCAAACCAATAAAACCATATACCATGAAAAGCATTATATTGATTAATGCATTGCTTGTTTCATCATTTTTATGCTCCGCATCCTCCTATGAATTATTTAATGAAAACTCCAAAATGTTGTTTACCAATCTCCCGGAACGAGATTTGAGTTTTAGCATTAGGTTTGATAGCGTTACTTTTTCAGGAGAAAACACTTACTTCTTTAATTTTAAACATGTTTCATCAGGGGCAATAATTACCGATCAATGCGAGCCGCATTTTATGGAGGATTATTGCCAACCTCAAGACAGCCCTTCTTGGCTAGGATCATTTGTAAAAAAGACGATTGCGAATTTGTATGAATTCATGAACAGTTCTGAGACGTTGCTGCAGTTTGATTTCAGTATAGAACCAGGTGAATCTATGATCTTTTTTGAAGACGCTGACCAAATCTTCAGCATATTGTTCGAAACTACTGATACCCTCAACCATTTGGGAATAGTGGATTCAATAAGGTTTTACCGGATTGCCCACACTACTGTCAGCGGCACCCCTATTGAATCGCCATTGCACAATCATCAAATAATGATTGGTAAAGAGTTGGGCCTCATAAGCTTCTTTAAGGTTGATGTGTTTCCTGAAGAACTTGTTCCGCTGGAATTAATTGGCAATAACCAGCCACAAGTTGGCCTTACAGCACTAACCCATGAAATAGTTTATGATCATCAGCCTGGTGATATTATTCAATGGCTTTATATAAGGCTTTCAAGTAACCCAGAAGAAAACACCAGGAAATACACCAGGCACACCTATTTGACCCGAACAAATCTTTCTGATTCAATCATCTATCATGTTGCGCGTTACCGTTACAATGAAATCACAAATTGGAACGAATATGATACAATTTACCTCAAATACCAAAAAGCGAAAAAGATAGCAGAGGTGCCCTTTGAGTGGACCGAGCCTTCCCAGGATATGTTTAGGTTCGAAAACAGCTTGGTTAAAACCTCATACTGCGACTTACAACTTTGGACTTATCGCATTGAAAAAAAACTCCAAACCTATTGTCCTCAAGAGAATTGCTGGATCAATAGAACTGCACATGGTACTACTTTTCAATATAAGCGTGAAATAGTGGCCGGTTTGGGATTGTATCATGAATATGAAGATAGTTACCCTCCCGGGCCTGATTTTGATAGGACAATCCAACGATTGGTTTATTTTAAGAAAGATGGAATCGAGTGTGGGGAAATGGTTGGTTTGAAAAAGCCGAAAGCAAGGGAAACTCAAAAGCTCACCATATATCCAAATCCCACAAAAGACTTCCTAAGCCTTGATACGCGTATTTCGGCAACTGACCAGCTGTTAGTAGTTGGGGTGGACGGACGAACCTATAGTTCTGTTCAGTTTGTTGAAGGAAACAACAGCCTGGATGTTCAAAGTTTACCTTCCGGCATCTATTTGCTGCGTATTTTATCGCACAACAGGGAGTCATCTGCAAGGTTTGTAAAGTATTAACTGCCTGTTTTTCGTAACTCGAATTGCAGAAAATTGAATGAAACAGCTGTTTCAGCTCGCCGCACTTTCAAAAGCCTATGAGGTAGCCCATGGTTCCAATGACAAGTGCAAAGATAATATTG
>CALAZZ010000145.1 GCA_937926515.1 uncultured Bacteroidales bacterium
ACCTCTATCCCTTTGGCAAGGCAAGCTCGAACAAGTAAAAATCCCGGATCAGAAATAGCAGGAGTGCCGGCATCTGTGACCAGCGCCATACGCTCACCTGCTAATATACGTTCCACAAAACGATCGACCACCTTATGTTCATTGTGCTGATGAAAAGCAGCAAGAGGCCTGCTAATTCCATAATGTTTCAACAGTTGACCCGTCTTTCGCGTGTCCTCAGCCAAAACCAGGTCAACCTCCTCTTTCAATATGCGTATGGCCCTGATCGTGATGTCTTCGAGATTGCCAATGGGTGTTGGTACAAGAACAAGTTTGGACATGCTGCAAGATTTTCAATTCATTTTCTGATTCCCTGAGGACTAAATATTAATGACCTTTTCGGTCTTTTATAATTTGTTTTGTGATCCATTCTATCGTTTTGTCAGCACCTTGGCCAATTGAAGTGTAAAATGCCAAAGCAGTAAAAATTAGCACCACCAGGCTTACTGATATAATGATCAGAGCTTCCATTAATTTTGCGGTTTTAGCATGCTTACAAAGTCATTAATCAAATGAAATAATGCTTCATACCTGGTAAAAGGTAGCCGTTCGGGTGTATCATAAATATTGTGGTATTCACGGTTCTCATCTCCTCTTGTGAAAAGGAAAAATGAGGGTACTCCTTTTCGGTAATAGGGACAATGATCACTATTGCATGATTCGCCACCGGCACGCAAGTCAATAAAATAGTTACCACTTGTGTTAATTGAATCCATCAATGCAAAAGCCCATGGAACCTCCTTGCCATTAACTACCGAAAGCCCATCACTTCCGGTACCCACCATATCAAAGTTGATCAGAAACTTCACTTTTTCAAGGGGAAAAAGCGGATTATCAGCATTATAAAATGATCCCCTAAGCCCGATCTCCTCACCCGAAACCAATATGAAAACCATGCTGTAATAAGCCTGATCTGGATTGGCGGCGTAAAAGCGAGCCAGGTCAAGTACGGCCGCCGTGCCACTGGCGTTGTCACTGGCACCGGGAAAATAAGTCTTCTTCCCCATTCTTCCGAGGTGGTCATAATGAGCTACAAACACAAAAAAACTATCTGGCTCAACATGGCCGGGTACATAACCGATCAGGTTTTGTGTTTGATAATCATCCAAATACTCAGCCGTCACATCAATCTCGATCTCCCTGGCTCCGGCAGGCAATTTATCACGCTTGATCATGAGGTTCACCTGTCCATCAGGATTGCGCGCCCCTGCTCCAAACCACCAGGGATTTCCGTCAATGGGGATGACCATACCGGTGATGCCGGGTATCCCCCTTCTGTAAACACGCTGCATGTCTAGAGGTAATACCACCAGCTTGCCTTTCATGGAAATGGTATCAATAAGCTGCATGGCCGATTCCAATGAGCTCACAGTATCAGGCAGCCAAACCAGTTCAAAGATAGCCTTGGTGGAATGCATTTTCGGACTAACAGTGAAATCGCTTCCTGGTTTGAGTTTTTTACCATCAACCCTTACTTTCATGGCTTTTGGAAAGCTATTTACAGAGACGCTGTAGTATTGATAAAAATCTTCTTCAAATGCTTGCAATCCGGCTTTCTGCATTTCGTTAAATAAAAATTCTGCAGCTTTTCGATCACCTTGTTTCACATACCCCCTACCGTGAAACTCAGGCCTGGATAATTGATTTACAATGTGATGTACATAGGCTCTATCCTGTGCCTGGAGGGCAATAGTATAAAAAAGTGATGATACAAACAGGTATATAATAAAATGCTTCATGGACGTATCGGTGATAAATTAAAACTTCAGAAAATCGCTCAACTAAACTTGCGCTCGACCAACTCCTTTAGTCGTTTAAATGCTTGAGAATCCTCCTCCCACTGGTATTGAACCTTGGTTTCGATCAAAAAAGTAAAAGCACCATTGATACTTTGAAAATCATTCAACTCATCAATAGTCTTGTTATACTGGCTTAGGTTCCCCTTAAACAACTCGTTTATTAATAAGAACTTATCATTAATCCCGATGGCTGAACGCAGGTCCGAAATGGGTGATTTTTGCATGCGGGCAGCGATGCTGGGATCATGATCAGGTGCATACTTATCTCCCAGGCTGGTTGGCGTTTCCTCGGCAAACAGGTCCAAGGCTATTTTTGGTGCATGCTCTTTCTTTTGCTGAGCATCAGCCGGCTGTTCCACCGAGGT